>CBDUUJ010000112.1:0-7732 GCA_965370205.1 uncultured bacterium | reverse complement strand
GAGACGTCCACAAGACAGCCGACGGGACGTCCGCGCTACAATTTTTCTGATTTTAAATCGGATGTCGAAGGCTGTTGATATGGGGTCGATAAAACATATATATAAAAGCCGGTTGAAACCGGCGGCGGAAGGATGTGTCCTGTATGGCAGGTAATGTCACATTTGGCGGACTTTTTTCAGGATTGTCGACCAATGATCTTGTCGAGGCTCTTGTCAGTATGCGTCGAACTCCGATTACGCAGCTTGAGAACCATGCGGAACAACGCTATTTCGAAAAGACCGCGTACTCGCTGGTTAGCGCAAAAATTCTCGCTCTCAAAACCTCGCTGTTGAATCTCCGGCTCGAATCGACTTTCCAGACCAGGCAGGCGGAATCGTCCTCCCCCGGTCTTCTTGGAATCACGGCAGGATTTGATGCTCAGCCCGTGAGCCATTCGATTACCATTCAGTCGATCGCAAGGGGTGCCAGCGCGATCACCGGACTCGATGACAGGTCTCTCGAACGCGCCGCGATTAAAATGGCCTATGGAAACACCGCAGGCATTGCCACGATCGCGATGACCGGAAACGATCTCGGCGGAACAAGGGCGCTTGCGGATACTCTGCTTATTGACACCCAGCAGGCCGGGACCGGATCGGCTGAAATCAACGCCGGGGACCGTATCAAAATTGAAGTCACATTGAAAGACAGCAGCTCGGTTACCGAGTATTTCACTTTCGACGGAGACGCGACAGATACGCTCGAGCGGCTTCGCCAGACTATCCACACCGCGTTCCAGGGAGAGGCGCAGGTTTCGATAGACACAAACGGCGCGTTTGTTATCACCGAAACAGACTCAAGCGGTGCGAATTCAATTTCTCTCGACAGCATGACCTTCATCGATGAGGATTACTCCGGAAGCACATTTTCCATTTCAACCGGAAATACCACCGCCGGTAACACAGCAACTTACAGAACCATAGTCGGGACAAGGACATTCACAACCGGCTCCAGCGCGAATATCGCGACCGGAACGGAGCTTCTCATAAATCTCGACCAGTGGTCGGGCGGTTCCCTGTCCGGCGATGAAACGATAGATATCAGCGGTAAACAGTATGACGACGATGATATTGACGATTCATTTGCTATCAACGGAACAACCACACTGAACGATCTTATTACCCATCTTCAGACCCTTTACAACGACGACGCCAACCCTCCATGGGAGACAACGGTAACGCTCGAAAACGGAAAAATTATCCTGCGCGACCAGTCGACAGGTTCGAGTGAAACAGCGATCTCAATGTACTTCGAAGATCCCGACGGAAGCCTGAATCTGAATACCGGAACATTCGTCACGGTCGACGAGGGGCAGGCTGATATCAGCCAGACAATCCGGACATCCGGTTTCACTGTCTCCGCAACGGGAAAACATCTCGTCACCGGCACCGAGGGAAGAGGAGGAGTTGTCACCGGCACGGTCAGTCTTGACGCCGATACGATTCTGAGTTCCCTGGGAGTCACCGAGGCGTCGCTATTTACAATCGACCGGGATGACGGTGGCGGGGTTGTCGATCCCGTTTCAATTTTCGGAGTCACGTCGAGGAGCACGGTTCAGGACCTGACAGATGCGATCAACGCGCAGGTTCCCGGTGTGACCGCGCAACTGGTCGATGATGGAGCGGGCGCGTACAATCTTCAGATTCTCGCGTGTGAAGGCGGCGTGGATATCCGCCTGACCGACGATTCCGCCGGGAACGGGATACTTGAGAATGTCCTCGATCCCGATACGGGAAATACAGATACCGACATCAGTACATTGAGCGATTCCGGACTGAGTTCGGTCGATTCCGCCACTACGGATGATGACGATTACACATTCACAACGATTTTCACTCCGGATAGCGGCGGACCGATCCAGCGGAGGACTGTCGTTGGAGCGGATGGAGATTCAATTACCGACCTGATCACAAATGCGGAATTCCAGGGAGCCGGTGGCGCATTCAACGACGGTGTCGCTCTTATTTACGCCGGGAAATCCAGCGAGATTATCGTAAGCCCGGCGACATCAACCTGCGTTGTCGGACAAAACGGGATTTCCGACTCATCGAATACGAACACTCCTCCGATCAATATATACACAGTAATCGACAACTCCGGACTGGATATCTCGATGACATCCGGCACTTTCACGATTAACGGGGTTCAGATCACGATTGACAACACCGATACTCATACGCTGGATGAGATTATGGGTCTGGTCAATTCATCCGGAGCCGGCGTTGTGATGGAATACGATTCGGTTCATGACCGGTTTACACTCCATCGTCCGGATGCGGGCAACACGAATCCGATAACGCTCGGAGCAGCCGGGGACACATCGAATTTTTTCAGTGCGCTGGGACTGCATTACTCGACAGGAGGGGTTCATTTTTCAGGTTCGGAAGAAGGGAGTGTCAATACAAGCAGTTCGCTCGCGTATGCCGGGCTGACAATTCCGGTTATCAGCGGAACGTTTACTCTTAATGGAATAAAAATCACTGTCAATACGGCGGTCGACAGCCTCCAGGATGTGATTGACCGGATCAACGATGCTCCCGCTGGTGTTATCGCATCCTATGACAGTGCCCGGGACAGGCTGGTACTCAATCAAGACCTGACCGAGCCGCCTTTATACAACAGGATTCAGATCGGCAGCGCGACCGACACGTCCAATTTCTGGGTGGGGATGCGGATGACTGAGACTTATCAGACATCGCAGAATATAGGCACTTCGCGGGTTAGTTCGGAATTTACAGTAGATGGTCAGACCTATATCCGCGATACGAACGAAGTGGATGATGTTTTAAATGACGTCACCCTGACGCTTAAAGGCGTAACGAATGAGCCGATAGCGGTCGATATCTCGCTTGATACATCCAGGGCGACTGAAGCGATCCGCGATTTTATCGTGACATATAATGAGGTCCAGCAAACGATCAATATCGGTGGGCTTAACGAAGATCAGAGAGAGAATCTGGCTCCGCTGACCGACAGCGATCGAGCCGGCCTTACATATACCGAAGTCGATACCTATGAGCTTGAGAGAGAGGCCCTGTCAATTCAGGATATTCTCTTCAATTCCACAACCTTATACCGTCTGGATTCCACGCTGAGATTGAACCTCTACACTCCGGTCGCCGGTATCGAAGATGATAATCTGCGAATACTTTCCGACCTCGGAATTACCTCTGGTAAAGTCGGGTACGGGGTTGATCTTGCCCGGACATCTCTTCTCGTGGCGGATACAACCGATCCGGACATTATTCTTCAGAAACTTCAGGAGAACCAGACTCTTCAGCAGGCGCTTGAGGAAAGACCCGATGAGATTCTCGCGCTCTTCTCGAATAAAATGGAGTCGGAGGTTACGGTCACCGGCAATGTGGATTTCACATATGGCATAACGCTTGCCGCTCCGCTGAATTTCTCAATCGGGGACGGCGCCAACCAGGCGACGATCTCGTTCGAGGTCGGCTTCCATACATCGAGCCAGATCATCAGTGAAATTTTGAATTCCCTGTCCCAGGCGGGTCTGGCAGGCACATTTCGCGTATATCAAACCTCGGGCGGATATCTCCAGATCGTCGCCGAAACTGAATCCGGGAAGGCGAGAATGACGATACAGGACCTCGGCGGTGGAGCGGGGCTGGCTAACTCACTGGGAATCGCGCCGCAGACCGCAGTGGGCGAGGAAGCATCCGTCAATGCGGGCCTGTCGTATCGTCTCGATTCACTCCTGGACGGATACACCGGCACGGACGGAATTATCCGTGAAAAAATAAAAGTCGGTGGGATTATCGATCAGGAAGTGCTGCGAATCGGCAGGCGGATTGACGATTATGAATACCGCCTGAGTCTTTACGAGGCACGCCTGAGAAGCCAGTTCGTGCAGATGGAGGTCGCGCTCGCGTTGTGGGAGCAGACCAGCCAGTTCCTGGAAGCCAGGCTGAACGCATCGTCAATAGGCAGCGGCGGCGGAATTTCACTGTCGTAATAGCGTCCGCTGGAGGATTATGACAGGTTGTTGTATTATTGGTGAAACAGCCTGAACGGATGAAAGCAATGGAAATTATTGTTGACGGAAAAGCGGTCGCGGTGGAAGCCGAAGGAATCGTAACTTTCAAAGATCTGTTGGAACATATTGAAGGCAGGCTTGTGCAGCATCCGCGTGTTGTAACGCGGGTTGTTCTGAATGAAGAGAATCTGGATGAGAGCCAGGAGGTAGGTCTCGGCGGATTCCCGATCACGGACATTTTATCGCTTGAGATTCATACGGCGGATCAGCTTGAGCTGGCATATGAAGCCCTGGAGGATGCGCAGATATATCTCCCGGAGCTGGCGGAAATTCTCGCAGGCGCCGCGCAGATAGTCCGCGAGGGCGATGAAGAAAAAGGAGTCCAGCTCGCCAGTGAAGCGCTTGAGTGCGTGGGCAGATTCGGGGGGATACTGGACAGCCTGCGCGGAATATTCCTGATAGATTTCTCCCAGGTGCAAATCGACGATACCAATTTCCTGGACAAGCTTCTTCAGTATAATCAGAATGCCAGCGATGTCCTTAAGGCTTTTCAGGCGGGAGACTGGACTCTGTTCGCTGACATGATCGAATACGAGATTTCACCGATGCTCCTGGTATGGGTGGCGGTGATACCTGAAATAATGAACATGCTTCCCGATATCGAAGGGAAAGAAGGTGGGGATGAACCTGAATGAAGGATATGTAATTATCCGTTTTCACTCAGGTTTATTATGTTGAAAAAGTTCTTAATGATGGGTTGGATGTAATTTACTGTCGGTGTGTTCTTTGACCGGGGAAGAGATCCTCGGGGTGGACAGATGCACGGACGCACTGAAAAGCCGTTGAAAGCCGAAAGGAGTCGGCTATGACCCATCCTGAATTATTTGTACTGACTGGAACAGGAAACCCGATACTTGAACGCAACCTTGATGCCCTTGGACGGCATAACAGGTCGCTTGCCGACAGGCTTGCCGCGATGGAGCCCGGTTCCGACGATCCGGAATTTCCCGGCTGGCGGTTTGATATCCGCGACGCCCGTAACGGGCAGCCCACAATGGTTGCGTTGAATGGAGAGGTCGAGGTGGCTCTTCATTCCACCTATGATCCCCGGCGCGAAGCGGATGACCAGGTTCGGGGTATTCTGGGCGATAAAAAACGGAATTATTTCGTGGTCCTTGGTTTCGGGCTTGGCTATGCGATTGAGAAGCTCGTGGAGGAGATCGGGAGCGATGACAGGATTCTTATTCTTGAGCCGTTCATCGCCGCGTTTCGTCTCGCGCTCGAAACCCGCGACCTGTCCGCCCTGCTGAACGATCCCAGAATAATAATCACACTTGGTGTCAGCATAGAGGAATCGCTTGCGGCGTTTCTGAAAAGATATTCATTGGCGGGAATATCCGGCATCGGTTTCCTTGAGCTGACCGGAAGAAACAGGCTGCCGGCATCGAAATTCTACGCGGATTTCATCGAGCGCCTGAAAGGTGTCCTGATCACCACGGGCGGCAACCTTCAGACATTGATGCTGATGGCATGGACCTACCAGAAAAACACCATGACCAGCCTGGGGAGAATTATCGATCATCCCCCTGTCCGAACATTATTCGGCGCATTTGAAAATAAACCTGCCATTATCGTAAGCGCCGGACCCAGCCTTCAGAAAAATATCGATCAACTAAAAGAACTTCGCGACCGTGTGGTGATGATAGCGGTCGATACATCGCTCCGACCGCTTCTCGCTGCGGGTATCGAGCCGCATCTGATCTGCACGGGCGACCCCCAGGAAGCCAACTGGAAGCATCTCAGGGGAACCGTGACATCCGAGGCGCACCTTGTCGCCGAACCGATGACATATTCGCTCAGCCTTGAACTTTTCGAGGGACGGCTTTTCATCGCGAGTTACGGCGACAAGGTGATGAACTGGCTTGGCAGATACATTCCCGATGTCGGTCACACGCAATGCTGGGGATCGGTCGCTACGATGGCGTTCGATCTCGCAAGGAAGATGGGCTGCGATCCGATTTTTTTCGTCGGGCAGGACCTCTCGTTTCCAGGCGGACGCACATATGTCGAGGGCACCTATTTCGAGGATGAAGAGAAGCAGGATATGTCGGTCGATGCGTACGAGAGGCAGCATAAGACATACAGCCAGACCGATATCTACGGCAACCCGGTGAAAACCAACCGGCAGATGTTTGCGTATAAAGAATGGTTCCGCGTTGAATTCACGAGAACCGACGCCAGGGTGATTAACGCCACCGAGGGAGGCATTCTCAGGGAAAACTGCGAGATAATGCCTTTGCGGGAAGCCGCTAAAAATATTCCAGGTGAGACATTCGACGCGATGCGGATTATCAGAGAGTCGGGATCGAGTTTTGAAGGATATGATATCAGGCCTCTCCTGAAGGGCATGTTCGAGAATATCGCGAGCATGGATCGATGCAAAAAGCTCTGCGATCGGGGTATTGCGCGGATAAGGGATACCGTGAACGCTATTGAAAAAATGGAGAATCTCCCGCAGATCTGGTGCGCGGAAATAATCGCCGAGCTTGATTCGTTTCGTTTTCAGCTTATGAAAGAATCCGCCATGAGTGATTTTATCGAGACAGCGAACCAGACCGGCGTACTGAATTTCCATCGCGCATATAAGGCTGTGCATGGAAAGGATTTCTCGCGGGTTGTCTTCCGTGAGGCTTTGGACCTGTTCACGGATTTATTCATGTCGTGCGGCAGAACGATCAGGGGTGTCCTGCCGTTTCATGTAATTGGATTTAAAAATCTTTCCGGGAGAGACGACGCAGGCACAATTAAAGAGGGAGAGATATGCCCGAGCAAAATATGACAGTACGAGATCACTATCTTGAGCAGGTGGTTGAGTCCGCGGGTCCCGAGAAGCTTCTAATACTCCTTGTAGAAGGCGCGGTCAATTTAATAATGCGTGCGGAGATCGCGTTTGAGAAGGAGCGTTTTGATAAGGTCAACAACAATCTGGTTAAAGCCCAGAATATCTATATCGAGCTTGTCGTGAACCTCGACCTCGATGCAGGCGAGTTCGCGGAGAACCTGGGGTATGTTTACCAATATCTTTACAACCTTCTCATCGAGGCCAATCTTGAAAAGGATCTCGAAAAAATCAGGACATGTCTGAGGCTGGCGGAGCAGATAAGGGATCTCTGGAAAGAGACAATCGACAAGGTCAGGGACGAGAACGGCGGAGGGGAGCCGGATGCGGAACTGGAGAGTATCGATCCCGCTTCGATCCCGAAAACCGGTGTTTATGAACCTGCGGGAGAGAGTAAATTGGCGGAATCGAAACCCGGCTCGGATGATATCCCGTCGAGTTTTAATATTACAGGTTAAGGAAGATGCCATGCTTGAGCAACTGGAGCAGATGAAGGAACTGAACGATGCGCTCGATCTGGCGCTTGATGAAAGCGATGTCGATCGTGTCGTGGCTCTGATGAAGCGTCGCAAGGAGCTTACCGACCGCATGGGACATCCCGATCCGAACGATCCGGATATCGTTTCCGGAAAAGTGGCGGAGCTGCTCAGGGAGATCGTGGAGATGGACGGGAAGATGGAAGTGAAAATACGGGCGCTGATGGGAACGCTTCAGAGTACTCTACAGGCGGTGCAGGGGGAACAGCAGATTGTGAAGGGATATCTTAAGCAGTCGGATTCCAGCGATCCGAAATACCTGG
>CBDUUJ010000111.1:0-7791 GCA_965370205.1 uncultured bacterium | reverse complement strand
GTAGTTACCAATTTTATTGATTTTTACTCCACTTACTCGATCTCGTCGATCTGAATTGCAGCATTGAGAGGGAGTTCATAGACGCCGATCGCAATGCTTGTGTGCCTACCTTTGTCGCCGAGCACTTCCACAAGGAATTCACTTGCGCCGTTTAAAACGTCAGGCTGTCCGTAAAATCCATTTGCAGATTGAATGAACCCGTTGATCCTGACGATCTGTTTCACACGATCAAGTGAACCCAGATGTGCCTTCAATTGCGCGAGAATATTAATTGCAGTGATCCTGGCGCCCTCCTGCGCGTCCTCAAGGCTGCACGGGCTGGGAACGCTGCCTGTTGCCAGAACACGACCGTCTTTTATCGGCAATTGTCCGGATACATAGCAGAGGTTCCCGGTCTGAATGACAGGTACATACGCTGCCACCGGTTTTGGCGGTGTCGGAAGCTCGATTCCCAACTCGGCGAGTTTATCTTCTGCGCTCATGGTAATTTCTCCTTTGATAATCGAAAAAAATGAGGATGGTTACTCCGGAGCAGGAATAACCATCATTGTGATACAGACGGTCCACTTATTTTCTATTAATGATTAGGCTTATCTACTAAGAACACACTATACCATTTTGATTGGAAAAATCTATTGAGGTTGTTTTTTGCCTGAAATTAACAAGGCGTGGTGATTATTAGCGCGAAACAAAACTGCAGATTGTGCATCTAGTCAGCAGGGTCCATGGCGCAACGAAATCCGTAACTGGCATTGGCGGTGTTTGCGGGATCTGTGCCTCTCTCTGATATTTTACATAGTTCCGGAGAACAATTCACTGAACCGCCCTTGAGAATCATAAAGGTCCCAAGATTGTTTCCACTTGATGTATTGGTGAAATAAGGGCTTTGTGTCCATTCCCATACATTACCGATCATTTCCCTGACTCCAAACAGGCTTATATTTTCGGGATGGCCATCGACCGGGCTATATTCATCAGTTGATACATATTCGGAATTCCATTCATCTCCCCATGGGTATGCGCGTTCATCGTATCCCCGGGCTGCCGCCTCCCACTCATCATTGGTAGGGAGACGTTTACCACACCATTCCGCGTATGCAACGGCATCATTATAACTTACAGCTCTGACAGGATAATTGTCAGTTCCAGGTTTGTAATGAATTTGCCAGTTGCCATCCGGTTGATATCCTGAATCAGTCAGGAATTCCCAGAATTCGAGATTGGTAACGGGGAAAATATCTATATAGAATTCGTCAAGGTATACCGTATGCAGGGAATGCCCGGCCATGCTCCGTGTATTATTATTTTCATTTGCTCCCACAAGATAATAACCTTTTGGAATCCGGGCCATATCATCGGTTGTCCCTTCCTCATGGCTGTTTATCCGGGGTTGGGGTTCTATCAGTTCGTCTCGAATTGGCCGATTTCTCGTATATGTTTCATCGGTTCCTGAATCGCCCGTATCAGCCTGATTTATCGAGGGTTGTTCATAATTCCGAGAAGCTGAGGGCTGTTCTTCGGGAGGTTGTGTTCCATTACTATTTAATGTTCCGGAGTTGTTTATTCTTATTGTTCCCTCCCAGACTCTGTAATTATAAACGATTTCATTTGAGATATTCGGGAACCCGGGATCTCCCTCCAGGATAACTACTTCCATATAGCCGAGATAATAATTGTAATCGCCATTTTCTATGCTCGAAAAAGGAATTGATATCTCAATGGGAAGAACATCAACACAACTTGCCGATGGATTCGCCCGGCTGATTAAAGGCTGTCCGTTATCATTAGCCGGATCCAGCCAATAGAAATCAACTACGGATAATGATTCTCCTGAAGGAGAGACGGCAAATTTATTGGATGGCTCGATGATAAAAATGTCCGATGAAAGATAACGGGCGTAAGCGCCTGTGATTTGAAGTGTATCGAAAGAGGCGCTTCCTACCGTTGAAAGAATATCGCGTCCAATAGCCTGCGCAATAGCAGCGTCCTCATCAGGACTTAACGTGCGATTTTTCATTGGAGCCCAGCAGGATCCGTTCCAGCATTGAATCTGGCTGTTGTTTTTATCAACAGTGGTTCCTTCAGGCAGTGCCAGTTTGAAGATACCGGCTAAAAACCCGATCCGCCCTTTTGAATAACCGACTGGTTGATCAAGAATAGCGCCGGTGATTCTGATAAACAGGTTGGAGGGATTTTCGCTGTCGGCATGTTTCCATGCCAATTCAACCTCGCTGTTTACCCGGGCGCCGTGGACGGAACCGTTGAATTCCTTACTTGCAATAACCGTGACATCACTTTTGTCGGAGGGCCATGCGTACGCCTGTGATGATATAAATGTCAGGATGGTCAGACAGAAGATAATCAAAGTTATCCTAATGTGTGTATTAATAAACAAAATAACACCACCTTGGATCTAACTTACAAGTCCGTTTTGAGGTATACTGTCAGTAGGTTTTCACGACCTGCCGGATCCCCGGTGACAATGTCACACAGGGATCCGGTTTTTTGTTTACTAGTGTGATGTAAGATCAGTGTTCGTCTTGTACGCCAGACATTCGATAACATCGTGCAATCTGCATTCGATTGATTCAATGTTCTCGGCAGCAACCCGAATCTGCTGGTAATCCCTGTGCGCAAAGGTCTGGTCCAGCCAGAATTGAATTTCATCAAGTTCATCCCGGAGATCCGGAATGTAACCTCTGATAATCCGAACCTGGTCAAGGGCCTCAGGGCGAATGAGCCAGTTGTTGGGTGGTCGTGCCAGAAGATTATCGCAAAGCGTTTCGATATCTTCTACGGCCACGTTCATCGCGTCCACATGTTCCTGGAATACGAAGTTCGACTGGAAATGCTCCCAGCTGGCTCCGGATGCGCCCGATGCCATCATTGGTTCCCAGTATGGTGTGTCACACCACTCATATTCCCCAATCTCGACACAGTCGCAATGCATGGATACCGCATGTTCTGAAATACAGACCACGCAGTCGTCCAGCATTCTGATCGGACGATGAGATGAGTACTCATCGATTGGGTTATTCGCCCAGGTTGCCTGGCCGATCAGGAGAAATACTAAGGCTAGTAGTCCAATAATAACCTGCCGCATGATTTGGCCTCCTTTCTAATTTAGTTTTGTAAGAAATAGCATAACTCGAAACTTATTTATAGCATAGCAAATACCAAGCCATTGAATAAGCCAAGCAAACATTCGTATAGCCCAAAGGGAGAGTTTACTGTACTTCCCTGACACAATAGAAAACGCGTTCTCTACTTGCTCTCCCAAATATAAGTTAATAAGTCTGAAACTCTGGAGACGTATAGTCGCATATCCTATCCTTAATGTCAAGGTTAATAAAAACATTCAAATCTAAATTTAGTAATCATCCGGAATACGAATAGTCATCCGCAACACAAGATGCCTGTGCATCCATTTGATCGGCTTTATGACATACCGCTGCACTGTTCCGCAGATGCCTGGCTTCTTTATACAGAACGAATTCGGTCTTTTTCAGGATTTTACACGACTCTCCTACGGCCTGAATGCGTCGATCAGTTCCGCAGTTGATGTTACTCCCTGTTCCTTTACTATTTTCTTGTGTTCCGCGAGCCTTTCCTCGTAGGTCGGCTGGCTCGTGTCACGATGGATCACTCCGAGATACAATTTTTCGGTATCGTAAGCAATCGAACAGGCCTCACTGAAATCTTCAGGATTGTAATCGTCCGGAAGGTCGCATGCAACTGATTTGATGGCGTCATACTCTCCCTTCCCACGATACGTAACACATGGCGACAGCACCTGGATAAACGCGAATCCCTTATGCTGGATGCCCATTTTGAAAAGCGATTTAAGTTGTTTTGGATTTCCGGAGAATCCGCGCGCGATAAATCCGGATTTGTAAGCGAGCATGAATCCGACCATGTTCACCGGCGGATCGTACGAACCGTACTGCGTGGTGGATGTGTATGAATCCAAAGGCGTGGTCGGCGACATCTGTCCCTTTGTCAATCCATAGATGCGGTTGTCCATTACGATATAGGTGAGATCGATATTCCGCCGGGCGACATGAGGAAGATGTCCGCCTCCGATCGAGAACCCGTCGCCGTCACCGCCTGCGACAACCACGGTCAGTTCCGGATTTGCAAGTTTTGTGCCCGACGCTATCGGGATGGCGCGTCCGTGAAGGGTGTTGAATCCATATGTGGAGAGATATCCCGGCAGACGCGATGAGCATCCTATCCCGGTTATCAATGCGATCTCATGCGTGGGGATTTCAAGGTCGGCGAATGTCTGCATGAGAGAGTTAAGCACGGCGTAATTGCCGCATCCGGGACACCAAATGGGTTTAAGCGGACTTTTATAGTCCTTCGCCTTCATTTTTGGAGCTGGTTCAGTCGTTGTCATGTCCTTCTCCAATCATTATTTACGCATTTCGCCTTTCACGATCATCTGTACTTTGGGAGGTCGGTCGAGATGGTAGATTCCCTCCGGATCGATGATCTCCTTCTGGCTGTCCGTGACTTCCTCTTCCGTATGCTCTATGACCAGATTGAGGATATCCTCAAGTGGAATGAGCGTACCGCCGCTTCGAGCGTAATGAGCCACGATCGGGGGAAGAGGTATCCGGCTTCGAAGGTATCGAAGAAACTGCCCTGTGTAGCTCATCTCGATGACAATGAGAGTGTCAAGAGTATCGAACCAGTTTTCAAGCTCGGCAACGGGAAGCGGGTGGATGATTCTCGGAACCATGCCGACCGCATCGATTCCCGTGCGTGAACACAGGTTAACCGCCTCCCGGATCACACCCTTTGTGCTGCCCCATCCGAGGAGACCCAGTGACGCACCCTTTATTCCATAGTAGCGGAACAGCGGATATCGTTCGGTGATATGGTCGAGTTTCCCGAACCGCTTTTCGTTCATCTTTCGATTCAATTCCGCGTTTGAGCTTGGATATCCGTTCTCGCCATGCGCGATTCCGCCTGCAAGGTACTCGCCACCCTTCATGCCGGGGGTTGCCATCGGGCTGACCCCGGTCGGGGTTAACCGGAACCGCTTGTAATCTATGAGTTCATCCTCGTTGGGAAGCTTTCGTTTCGCCACCGGTGTTCTGTCAGGGTCCAGCGCGAGGAAAGAAGCTTTTCTCTGGCCGAGAAACTGGTCGGAGAGAACTATCACAGGCAACTGGAAAGATTCCGCGATTGAGAATGCGTGATGAGCGATATCGTAGCAGTCCTCCACATCGCACGGCGCCAGGACAACTCTCGCATCATCCCCATGCCCGCCGCAGATAGCCGAAAACAGGTCGGCCTGCTCGCTTTTCGTCGGGATTCCCGTTGCCGGTCCGCCCCTTTGAACATTCACAACGACTATGGGGATTTCCGCCATGCCGGCAGCGCCGAGCATCTCCTGCATAAGGCTGATTCCGGGACCCGACGAAGCGGTCATCGACGGAATGCCCGCGTAGCTGGCACCCAGGGTCATCGAAATTGCAGCGATCTCATCCTCCACCTGGACCAGCGTGCCGTCATACTTGGGAAGATACTTCCCCATCATTTCCATAATCTCTGTTGCCGGTGTGATCGGATATCCGGCCATGAAACGGCATCCGGCGTTCAATGCGCCAAGTGAGATCGCTTCATTGCCGGTCATAAGGAGCTTCGGTGGCGCGGTTGTGAAGAAAAAACTGAACGGGATTTCCATACTGATATTTTTGTCCGCCCAGTTCTCGCCGATCTCAAGAGCCTTGATATTGAGTTCAATTATTTCTGTCCCCTTGCGTTCGAACCTGTGACGGATCGCGTTCTCAAGACCTTCCCTGGGCAGATCGAACAGTTTCGAGAGAACTCCCAGCATCACGATATTCTTCGTGAGGGGATTCCCGACCTCCTCCTTCGCCAGGTTGAGAAAGGGAATTTTTCGGATGATTGGATTCAGCGTTTTATCCAGTGGAAGTTCGTCCGGTGAGAGAGGATCCGATTCAGGATAGAGAATTACAGCCCGATCCTTCAGAAAAATCTCGTTCTCGAAAAGTTTATAATCCTTCCAGTTGAAACAGACGAGCACATCGAGTTTATCGCCCTGGCTGTGTACCCTGTTGTGACCCATGCGGACCCGGCAGCTCGATTCGCCTCCACGGATAGTCGGGCCGATGGATTTCGTCATGATGCAGAACAGGCCTTCACGGGCTGCGGCGCTCGCGAGAATCTCGCCCGATACGATCACGCCGTCGCCGCCCGATCCCACGATGCCGATCGTGATCTGGTTGGTCGTGCGCGTTTCCCAGGGTTCTACTGTTCTTTCCTGAGGAGCGGTAATAACTCCCATGATCAAGTCCTTTGAATAATTTGTTCGTATGTTGTCATTTTCAGGTTTTATTAACGCAATGTACGGAATTGTTAGAAAAATTTATTTTTCCGGTACCCCACCCTTTAGGGTGGGTTTAGAGCGACCCACCCTAAAGGGTGGGGTACCGGAATTTATTTCTTTTTCAACAGTCCTGTTTTTATTTATCAACGCCTCTATCCAGAATAACATCCCGGATACCTGTAATTGCCAGCAAAGCCTCCCTCAATTCAGGGCTGTAGACCACACTTCGGCCTTCGCCGGTTCCGATGATCACCTCTCGACCGTTCACGGCAAATTTGAGCTGAACCGGCGTGGGACCTTTTCGCGATGCAAGTTGCGAGTTAAGGCTGGAAACACCCATTTTATCGATTTTTTCAAATTCGATCAGGATATTTACAACCGCATTGGAAACGGAACTCCCGTGTGCTCCAATATCCGCAAGGTCTTCATCCAGAATGATGTCCTCGTCAATTCCCGGTTCATCCCTGACCTTGTCCGGAGCCTGCGACTGCACCCATTTATCCTCCAGTTCCGGGTTATACCGCCAGATTTCATCCGCGATGATCTGAACCTGCACTCTCGGCTGATCCTCATCGCCCTTGTTCTCCAGCTCATCGATTCTGAGGCGGCCTTTTATAACGACAAACGCGTCGGCATCCATCAGACCGCCATACTGCGAATAGGCCTGCGGGAAAATTATGCCTTCAACCTTGTCGGTCAGGTCCTCCAGGCTGAACGTGGCGAAGTTCTGCAGCTTTTTCGAGATTCGTTTATTTACCCAGCCGAGCATACCCCCGACCCGCACCATGCGACCGTCGCGCATCTCCGCAAGGTCGGAGATTTTTTCGCGAGTGTATTTTTTAATATCATCCTGGACATCCTCAAGCGGGTGATGCGAGAGATAGAATCCCAGCGCCTTTTTTTCCATTTTCAATAATTCATTCAGGGGAATCTCCGGAAGGTCGGGAACGTCGGGAGTCGGACCCGCGCCGGGCGCACCGAAAAGTCCCACCTGCCCCCTTGCGGCATCCTCCTGGCTGGTCTTCGCGTGCTCCAGTGCGTTGCCGACACTTTCAAGCATGCTATTTCGATTACTATTAAGGCTGTCGCATGCTCCGCCCCGTATCAGCGATTCAAGAACGCCCTTGTTTACAAGCCTGATATCAGCACGGGCGGCAAGCTGATAGAGATTTTCGTACTGTCCGTGTTCCTCGCGTGCCCGTACGATCGATTCGACAGCCAGTGCGCCGACACCCTTGATCGCCGCAAGTCCATAGCGTATGCCCTTGCCCTCGACAATAAAATTCGGGAATGAATGATTGACATCCGGTGGTTGTACCGGCATGCCTTTCTTTTTCATTTCATCGATTATCAGGGCGATTTTTTCCTGGTTGGACATCTCGCTCGACAGGTAAGCCGCGTAGAATTCAAGCGGATAATTTGCCTTGAGG
>CBDUUJ010000110.1:0-7833 GCA_965370205.1 uncultured bacterium | reverse complement strand
GACCCTGCCAGCCCATCGCGGCTACAAACCCGAACGAATCCTGGTAATTATTATTCTCGAAAACCTCTCCGACACCCGCACCCATCCATGCGGTGTTGTTCTCTTCCTCGTGAAGATTATGGCGATAGATGCACCATGCAAGCGCGAGCTGATCGATGGCGTCCCCGGTATCGCCGTCATAGAATAATTCGCCGCCGACCTCGAGCCAGTCGCTCCAGTATTTGCCGCTTATCACTCCCGGACCCACATCCTCGTCGCCGAACCCGCCGCCCAGACCGACAGAAATGTTCCCGTCGCCGACAAACGCCGATACCGGGGTCGCAGCAAGAAATATTCCGAGAGTAATCAGTAAAAGAGTTATTTTTTTCAAGATTTGTATTCCTCCAATGTATTGACTGAAATTGAACAGATTGAGTTCGGTAAAAGTGTGATTACAGGTATTGTATTCGATTTGCCCGGTTAAAACCAATCATGCCATGCACACTGAGAGCAATCCTGCAAACAAGCTGAGGTTGTCTCATAATCCGGAAATATTGTAGCGCGGACGTCCCGTCGGCTGTCGTGCGGGAATCCTGCCCGCATATCTATCATAATATATTTTGCGGACGGGGACGGGGCCGTTGAAAAACAAAGGTTTTTCCGGTACCACCCTTTAGGATGGGTGGAAGACTGAGACAGACTCTGGCAATCTGCGTTACGAGGAATATGTATTTCGTTAATGGCCTATACACTAATGTCCTCTACACCGAAACGCGAAGATGTAAAAAAATAGAAAGACCGGCAGGCTGCCGGTCGAATAGTCGGATTCCATGCACACCCAATCATTCCTGAATTCATTTCCAGGAACGATCCGGATATGACAGTGGGTTTCGTGTCTACTCGAAATGATAGTAGACAATGAATGAGAGCACTGACGGGTCGAAGTAAGCCCATTTGGCCTCGAGACCCCATACCTCGGTGTCATATCCAATAAGGCCGACAGGACCGAACGAGTTCGCGAAACCTGCCTGTTCTTCGAAAATACCCGCGCCGCCGATTCCGACGTATGTAGCGCCGTCCTCATTCGTGCTCAGATCATAGCGGTAGGCAATCCATGCCATTCCGATCTGATTGTACTCATCTTCCTCATCGCCGCTCCAGTACACTTCCCCGCCGATCTCCCACATGGGATCCCAGTACTTTCCACTCAGGACAAAAGGACCTACATCGGTGTCGTCACCGAAACCTCCACCAAGACCGATGGAGAATGTCCCCATCCATTCGTCATAATCCTGGGCGAATGCGGGAGTGGCCGCGAAGAACAGTACAAGTGCAATTAGAATAACGAATACTTTACGCATCTCTTTGTTTCTCCTCCTTATCAATAAATACGGGTCACCGACATTAATGACCCACTGTTAATAAGCTCACGACATTGTAACCGATTTAAACCGATAAAAGCTAATTTAATAAAAAAAGTCAACGCTTAAAACTGGGCGGGACATCCTCAATCGGATCGAAATCCTCTCCCGCATCCTCCTTCATGGTTCGGATCTGTCCCTCATCGAGATAAGCGTCGATCGCCTTCATATCCGAAAGACGACCGATAAGCGGGTAGTCCTTCCTGAGCGGATGTCCCTTGAAACTCTCATCCAGCAATATCCGCCTCAGGTCCGGATGCCCGTCGAAATGGATCCCGACAAGATCGAAAACTTCCCGTTCCTGGAAATCGACCGACGGCCACAGGTCAATGAGCGAGAATGTCCGTGGATTCGACCTGTTACCGATTTCTACAACAAGAGCGATTCTTTCAAATCCCCGGTCGGGTTCCTGACCGGGCATCGGAATAACCGCCAGATTGTAAACAACCTCGAACCGGTCAACCTTATCCAATCCGGTAACCGACCGGCAGCAGTTGAACGAAATTATGTCATTCTTTTTAAGATAAAGGGCCAGCTCAACAACTTTCGATGGCTCGACAATCAGGGCGGGTTCATCCACCATCCGACCGTCAAGACGCCGGACATCGGGAAATCTCACTGCGATTTCATCAAGAAGGGAGTTTATCGATGTGCTCCAGCTTACACCGCCTTCAGGTTCAGGCGGTTCCTTTGGAGGAGCGGGAGGTTTTGCTTTCTTACCCATAATTGAATCAGTCAGGCTTTCTTTCGAGCGAGTGTTTCCCTGTCGATCAACCGCTGAAGTTTCATGAACCCGTCGATTAAAGCCTCCGGGCGTGGCGGGCAGCCGGGGATATAGATATCCACCGGAATAATCAAATCGACACCGTTCACTACATTGTAGGTATTGACATACGGTCCCCCGGAAATCGCGCAGGACCCCATCGCGAGGACTTTCTTGTGAGCCGGCATCTGGTCGTAGAGGAGCCTGAGCCGTGGCGCCATTTTCTGATTTACCGTACCGCAGACGATCATCATGTCGGCCTGACGCGGCGATGCCCTGAACACCTCGGCGCCGAATCGCGCGAGATCGAAGCGTGGACTTCCGGTTATGATCATCTCGATCGCGCAGCATGCGATACCGAATGTAAGCGGCCACATGCTGGAGCGCTTGCCCCAATTGACAATCGAGTCAATCGTGGTGAGAAATACACCGGGATTATATTCACGCTCCAGAAGACCCATATTAATCTTCCTCCGGCAGAAGCCAGGACGGGGGCTTATCGGGAAGTACAAATTCAGTCTGCAGAACATTCACGTCCTCAGGTACTTCCTCCGAGCCGAAAACCAGAATTTCTTTCTCCTCGAAAACCTGCTTCCAGAATCCGGCCACGGTTTTCTGAGGAAACACATAAGCCTCAACAGGAAAGATTTTATGTGCGATCACCAGGTTTTTAATATCAATCAGCAAACGTCCGGAAACTATATCGATAGTCAACCCTCTTCCTCCTTCAAATGACCCTCTATTCCCACTTGAGATAACCCTTGCGCCATGCGTAAAGCCACGCAATTAACAGCAGCGCGATGAAAAACAGCATCTCGCCGAAGATCGCGAATCCGAAATTATGCGCCTCCGGCACGCCGAGCGTGGCCGGGGCATAGCTGTATTTCGGCTTCATGGACAAAAACGCCGAAGCCCACGGATAGAAGAACGCGATCTCAACGTCGAACAGCAGGAACAGCAGCGCGAAGTAGTAATAACGCAGGTTAAACCGAATCCATGCAGGCCCGATCGGTTTCTCGGCGCACTCGTATGTGCTGTACTTGCTGTCGACCGGCTGTCTGTATCTCACAAGCCAGGCCGCTCCAAGCCCGACACACACAAACGCGAGCGCTCCGCACCCGTAAAAGAGCACCCATGAAAATGTTATATAATCAGGTTGTATATATGTCATGGCACACCGGAAACACCCTCAAAAGAGAGGGAACTATCATCTGCCTGATGGCGGTAGTTTAAATCCCACGAGTTGGAAAATCAACCGCTTATGTTTATGCATCCCTGTAGATCGCCATTTATCTTCTTCAAAATACATGAATTTTCATTAAAAGATCGCCCGATATGTCGAAATAACTAAAGATGAACTCCCGGCATCAGGAGTCGCGGTCTGTTGACTGCCTGTTTCTCATGGGAGTACCGGATTATTGATTCGGCTTTGAAAAATCTCTATCGGGATTACCCTGTTAAATCGTGACTGAACGCGAAAAAGACCTCTCTCTCTCCGAATTTTTCAGGATGCTCAGACATCGCAGGATCCTGATATTCGGCTGCGCGATCATCCTGGGCGTGTTCCTTACGCTTGTCGCGCTCGCGAGCGATCCGACCTATGAGGCGAAAGCATCGATTCAGATTGCGGGTCAGTCAGGTGGTCTGGGTGTATTAAGCGAATATTTCTCGATTGGAACCGGATCGCAGGTAACAAACGAGGTTGAGATAATCCGATCGCGGTCGATCGCGGAAGCGGTTATCGAATCGCAGGGCTTACGGCTCGATATCAGGGATTCAACCTACGGGAATCCGGTGATAAAAGCCATCATGTTCGTGTTCTCGGACCGGCTTGTCCGCGGTCTCAGATCGTTGAGGGTTGAGGATGTTGAGTTCCCATCGAGCAGCATCGACAAGACTTTCATTCTTGAATTCACCGATGATTCCGGGAATTTCAATGTAACGGGTCCCGCCGGTAATATGGGGTCGGGCCAGATCAGTGTGCCATTCAGCTCAGATACGCTGGCTTTTACAGTGGCAGGTATGAAAGGCACTAAAGGCACCCGTTTCAGCCTGACTCCCAGGAGTCTGCACAGGACCCTTCTGGGCTATCGAAGCCGGATGATGGCATCCCCGGTCGGAGGCGCGGCCCGGACCAACCTGATACAGGTTTCATATAAAGATTCCGATCCGGGTCTCGCAAGCTCAATAGCGAATGCGATCCTGAATGAATATGAGCGCCGAAACACCGAATGGAAATCCAGCATGGGTCAGGCCCAGACAACCCCGATAGAGGCTCAGCTTTCACAGGTTTACTCCGATCTCCAGGAAGCGGATATTGAACTGGAGAACTACAAAAACCAGTACGGAGTGGTTGTGCTTCCCGAGGAAGCGAAACAGGCTGTATCGATCCTGGCACAAAGGGAAGCTGAAAAAATCGATGTCAATCTGCGACTGTCCATGCTTCAGGGCATTCACTCTCAACTTGCCTCGGAACTGGACAGCGACACTTTTTCCGTTCCGCCATCACTCACAGGCGATCTGCTGATCCAGCAGCTTTCAGTGGATCACGCAAGATTGACAGTCGAACTGAACGATCTGCTGCTTGACTACACTGAGAACCATCCGTCGGTCATTTCCAAAAGTGAAGCAATTACCGGTGTGAGGGAAAATATACTCGATGCGATCTCGGCAACAACGAGGAGCCTGATCGAGCAGCGTTACGACCTGGACGGGGTTATCTCCGAATATGAGCTGAGACTCTACAGTATTCCGGGTCTCGAGAGGAATCTCATCGAGCTTACCAGGAAACGGGATGTCGCGGAAGAGGCTTACCGTCTGCTTCTCGGCAGGCTCAGCGAAGCGAAACTGGTCACGTCAAGTTTCATGGTCGGGAACAGGATCATTGATGAAGCCGCTCCACCGTCCCAGCCTGTAGCTCCAAGTATCAAACGAAACCTCGGGATGGGACTCGGACTGGGGTTCATCCTCGGCATCTTCCTCGCGTTCCTGATTGAAATCACCGATCCGCGCCTGAGACGTCCGGATCAACTGACCGGTCTTCTCAATGGAAGTCCCCTGACCTCGATCAGGGCGGAATCAGACGAAGAGATCTCGCGCGCGGCGAGTGTGCTGGCTTTATCCATACTTCGATGCGAGCAGCCGTCTATTGCCCTTGTATGCCCCGGAGCCGACTCATCCGACTTCCGCGCGATCCTGGAATCCGTGATATTCGAACTCTCACGCGGAGTGCATCCGATTCTCCTGGTTGATCCTGTGGCCACCGCCGATAAAAATTCATTCTTCGGAGTGGAATCATCGCCGGGGCTTGCGGAAATCGGACGGGGTAAATCGGTCGATCCACGGGTGGTTGAGAACGGGCGGGTCCTGGTGCTTCCGGCAGGCTCCGACCCATCCAGCACATATGCGACAAACCCCCAGGTCCGCGAGAGAATAAAAAAACTTCAGGAAAACGCAGGTCTCACGTGTTTTTATCTTCCGGATTTCGCGAACGATCCCGCGCTCAGAGGCTGGACAACGTTGGCCGGTGGAGTGGTCCTGGTGCTCCGAAGAAATCAGGAGCTGCAGAGCGATATCCTCGGTGTTTTTGGAGCGCTAGAATCGGATAAAGTGCCGATTCTTGCGGCATTGCTTATTGATTGAAAATCCCTGATATTGGGAGCAGGTAAAATGTTCCGTTCAGCCATATATACAACGATTCTTTTTATGCTGGCTTTCAGCCTGGCTGTTCCCACGGTCACGACCGCGCAGGATGACAACACCGGCTCAACCTCCACCGATTCCGGCACATCAGCACAGGACACCATCACATTCGAGGGAAATGAGGACGCGAGCCTGTTTGTGGGTTTCTACAGGCTCAACCCCGGCGACACGATCCACGTGGAAATTATCACCGACATGTCACGCGTATATGACACGATGATCGATGACGAGGGATTCATCGCGCTGCCGGTACTTGGACGAGTGAAAGTAGATGATCTGACTGTAAGCGAAGCCCGTCAGGCTCTTCAGGATGTCGCCGATCAATATTTTCGCAGAGCATGGATAACATGCCGGATTGTCCGGATCGGACGGGTCAAATTCTATATTTATGGTGATATCAGTCAACCCGGTTTTTACACGGCCAGCGGAGCGACGACATTTTTCGATTTACTCCAGCGTTTCAGGCTGGCGGGAAAAGCGGAGCATCGGAGGATCGTGCATGTGCGGGGCGAACGTCGAACCACGCTCCCTGAACCAACAGAGATACCGGAGGATGAAGAGGAACCGTCGAGCGTTTTAATTGAAAAATCACTGGAACTGTTCACATTGGGAAAAATCGACGAGATCGATCCCCGCGTGACGATTGTCGATCCCCTGGACTTCACGCTGGAAGGTGAGATCGAGCAGAAAAATTTCTACCTGGAATACGGCGACATGATCTACATTCCCGATCCGGAAGTGGTTGTCAGCATCGACGGGTTCCGCAGATCGGGCCATTACGAAGTGCTGCCGGGTGAGACATGGTCTGATTTAATCGGTATGGTGGGACAGGCCAGCCTGACCAGGGATATTTCAAATCTGACAATTGAGCGCTATGACGAAGAAGGCAACCTGGTTCAGCTTTATTACAACCTGAATTATCTGAATGATGAAAAACTTGCGATGATCCCCCTTGAAAATCGGGACTGTCTGAAGGCTTTGTCTCATGAAGGAAATATTTACGTGTTTGGAGAGGTAAATCTGGCCGGGGCTTTTGCATATAACGCAACATCAAACCCGCTCGACTATATAACCCTTGCCGGCGGTCCGACAACGGATGCCCATCTCAGATTCGCCGCGATCATTCGTCCGCCGCGCGACCCGGCATCGCCGACTGATGAGAGTGAAGTGTTCGCGCTTGATATTGTCGATGCTGTCAACCGGGGAACCGCGCCGGCAGCAGTGACAATGCAGCCCGGTGACATAATTTTCATACCGGATAAGGGCGAGGAAGTTACGCTCAGCAATATCCTGTCCGGTCTGAGTGTCATCGTCAATGCGGTCAGGTTGTTTTAATTGACTCGCGGATTTCCAAACCATACCGGAACAACAACGACTAAAGTAATATCGAAAATGGTTTAAAATAACAAGTAACCTATGCCACCCACAAACTCGATGCTGTTTCTACCGGTTCTTTAATAATGTGCGGGTTTGTGGGTGTTTTTTTCTGGATGATTAACGATAAAAGACACCCATAAACCCGAAGATTATCGTGAATTGACCGACTCTGCCATAAGTTTATGGGCGGCATAATGATGTCGTTTTACATATTTTCTCAATAACGTCAAGGACGCCCTTGTTCCGTAATAATCTGACAAATTGATCCTCTATCGGTATAATAATTCGTTTGCCGAGAGGTGAAGCATTCATGAAAAGCATATGCGTACTGGGGCTGGGATATATCGGGCTTCCGACAGCCAGCCTGTTCGCGACCCACGGTCACAGAGTTATCGGGGTCGATACGAACGAACGAATCATCGAGACGATTAACAAAGGCGAGATCCATATCGAGGAACCGGGTCTCTACACGCTCGCGCAGGCTGCGGTCGGATCGGGAAACCTTCACGCGAGCGGAATCCCGGAAGAGTCCGATGTCTACATATTCTGCGTCCCGACACCGCTCAAACCTGAAAAGAAAAGCGATCTGAG
>CBDUUJ010000109.1:0-7869 GCA_965370205.1 uncultured bacterium | reverse complement strand
TACGGTGTTGAAGATGAAGCCGAATACACCCTCGAGGCCAGAATCGATGACCAGGTCATTTATACGACCACGGTCACTCCCGCCACACGAAACGGCCAGACTTTCGGCGACGATGATCCGAATATCGAGCGCGGCAAGGTCTGGGGATTCGTACACGACCAGCTTGGTCCGGTCGATCACGCTCTGGTGGTCATTTTCAACAACACCGAGAATTTCGGTGCGGATTTCACCAATGAAGACGGCTACTACAACATTCCCAACGCGCCGGGTGGTCCCTGCGTCGTGATGGCGTTCGCTCCCCAGCATGCGCCGGCCCATCAGCATGTCTTTGTAATCCCGGGCGGCGAAGTTCAGAAGAATCTGTTTATCCCCAAGAAACTGGACTTCGGCATTGTCGGCGGCGTGGTCCTCACCGGACCATGGTATCATCCGAAACCTGTCCAGCATGCGAAATGCGAGCTTACGTCCGGCTCAACAGGTTTTGTCAAAACTGAATACACAAATCACCACGGCATTTACGTCATGGCTCCGATTCCGATCGGACCCGCCCAGCTCAAAGTCAGCGCTCCCTGTTTCAATACGGAAGTGCGAACCGGATGGGTACATCCCGGACGGACTATCGCCAACTTCCATCTTGAGCATGGCGGATGCGGACTTGTGGAGGGTAAAGTCACAACCCCGGACGCAGCCGGAGTACCTGGTATTCCCGTTCCGGGAGCAATGGTCAAGTTGATTAAAGTCAACAATGAAGATCCCGATGGCCTCGTGTGGATGATCTGGGAGTTCACCGATCAACTGGGTCGCTACAGACTCAATCCTGTGCCGCCTGGACAATACATCCTCAAGTGCACCAAACCGGGCTTCGTCCCCTTCCAGGACAACGTCCCGGTGTTCCCCAACCAGGCTACGGTAATCAATATCACACTTTTACCTGATAACGACGGACCTGGAGATGACGGTTAAATACCATTCATCGATTCATGACTGATACATTAAAGCCCGGGACAAAATCCCGGGCTGTTTTTTTATATTCATATTTAACCACTCTAAAGAATTCCTTATATATAGATTATATAACAATAATCTGTAAACACCGTAGCACAGCACGGCAGTGCGTCCTCCAAAACCAATTATTCTTTAAATCAGTGATATCTGCGCAAATAAAAATAAGACGCACTGCCGTGCTGTGCTACGGGAGAATCACTAATCACCCAACACCGGACCACCAGCTTCCGGAGGAGCGCTCTCAGATAAATCCATCCCCTCAGCCGGAACAACGCTGATTTCATATCCCTCAGGCTGATTATCCTGCCCGTTACCGTCAACCTCGACCTCAACCACATTCCTTTCAAGCATGCTCCTGTAAATATTCAGACCGTTCGTGTTATTTTTCATCCCGATGATCCCCGGTATCGCAAGTCCCAGACCAACGATAATCAGTACACTCCCAACAACAACCTCGACAATATGAAAATATCGACGGTACTTACTTGTAAAAGCGATCAACCCGTTGACCGACAGCGCCGAGAGAAAAAACGGAATTCCAAGTCCAAGAGAATAAACCGCCAGAAGCAAAGCTCCCTCGAGACGGCTTCCGGACTGCGCCGCGATCATCCAGATCGACGCGAGAAACGGACCGACGCACGGGGTCCAGCCGAAAGCGAACGCCGCTCCAATCAGTCCCGATGAAATCACACCCCATTTACCTTTCTGCAGCTTGAACTTCGCCTCGGTATTGAGGAAAGCCGGCTTCCAGAATCCAGCCATATTTATTCCGAGGAAAACCAGGATCACTCCGAAGATCACGATCAGCCAGTTGGTCACAACATGCCCGTACTGGTTCTGCGTCGAGATGAGCCAGTCGCCGAGTGATCCCGCGACCACTCCGGATACAATAAAAATAATCGAGAACCCGGCAATGAAAGCGAGCGCGTTGGATATCACCTGCCTGTGGATGGCTTTTCGCTCGTCAGCGGTAAGCTCTCCACCCTTGCCGGTCAACTGGTCGAATGTGGCTCCTGAGAGGATGCTGAGATATACCGGCACGAGCGGGAGCACGCATGGAGTCAAAAAGCTAAGCAATCCGGCGATGAATGCCGTTGAAAATGTGACTGTCTCGGTACCTTCCACGATTTCACCTTGTTCCTGACATCTGAAAAGGATATTGCAGGAAATTTGTTTCGGGGATTATAGCACGCCAAGCGGGGTTGATCGGGATTTTTAATCATCCGCTATGTAATTGTGCTAAAATATGGAGATGAAATAATTATTGTGATCCCAGGGGACTTCCATGAAAGGATAATTAATAAGGCTATCAATCTAAATCAATAGTCACTGTCCCGTTTTCCTACTTCTAGCTACCAATACTTAATAAGGTGCGGTCTTAAAGTTGCCCACTTAAATAGTTTAAAAAATTCTATTGGATGTTCATAGTGCTCCGGATCGATATAATATCTCCTTAAATTTGAACCGACGTATCCTGTAATTTCAAAATCCTCATCTGGATCGGCTATGATAATAAAGTCAGCGACATCAGTCATTTCGCCTTGTAGCAGCATGTCATATAAGGAAATCATGATGTGGCAGGAAAAACCATCTCCCTGATGTGAATAATCATAATCTATATGATATAAATCATAATCTATATGATATAAATCATTAGTGTAATGATTTGCGCAATTTTCATATTGCTCAATAATTTCCTCTTCTGAGATATTTACAGGATAAAAAGGAAAAGCCTTTCGCTTAATATTTTTCATAGTAAGCCTTAGTAACTCCTGGGCTGCAACATCAATTCCCATTTTAACTATCGGATCTGAGTACTCCAGTTCGTTTACAGTTTGAACCAAATTTTCCGCTGGTTCAACCCAAGTGTCCATTTTTGGACTTGTACAATATGTGTCTAAAATATATTCCATAAATGCTCTTATAAATGCAATATCCTCTACGTATGTATCTTCATAAATTTGCAAGCATTCCATGTAAGCTCCCAGCAGGTCTAAAAGATGAGAGCCATAAATTTTACGCGCTTCATAAACTAAACCAAGCTCTAATCCCTCGATTGATTCACTAATCACGGATGTTTCTATAGGATCACTTTTATTGCCAGAAGCATCTTCGCAAATTAATCTAAAGTCATACTTTCCTGGTTTCATTCTTCGAAATTCCCCAAATTCAATTTTAAAGTTGCCGGTATCATAGTCGAAAAAACTTGGGTCGTCTGGGTCGGACCGTTTGGCACAGAATTTATTTGTTCGCAGTACTCCTGAAGAACCAAGTGAATCTATTTCCAAGAAAACAGGCCAATCTTCGCTGAATCCGGGTTCTCCTTCTTCGGCATAATCAACAAGAGTTCCAGTAATGACCACAGCTCCTTCTGGAAGCATTTCCCCCATTTCGGGATACGCTAAATCAATGATTTTTGGTGGTATTGAATCTTGAGCGGATCTTGAAATAATAACTTCGCTATGTTTGCCGCAGGTAATCACAAAAATGAGTAAACTCATTGAAATAATAATCAAAAATGATGTAGTTAGCAATTTATTATTTTTCATTGTGTGTCTCCTTGTACTTATATTAATCCTCCGAAATTAAACGATAATAAACCGATAAAGCCATCAACAACATCATCATCGCCACTGGCGGTAGCATGTTCAAGAACCATGGCAGGCTCGCAACCGCAAAAATTAATTAAATCATTAAAATGATGAGCGCATTCGCCTTCATCATAATTAAAAAATGCAATACATTGACATGGAAAGTCGCCAATACAATGCAGGAGCCAATAATTAATAACTAATCTACAGTCATGCTCAAAATCATCATTAGTATCAGTATTTGCAAGATACTCTAACCAATGTGCACATTGCTCGGGATCATAACCATCACTTACTCCTGCCGGCTTAGGTTCAAGAGGAGGTCCTTCATCAGGATCATCTGGATCACCACAAGCCAAATTCACTACTGAAAATAAAACAAGGACCAAAAAGATTGAAAAATATAAAACTATAATCTTCATTTAGAACATCCCTTCTATGAAAAACTAAAAAAAGTATACCACTTATTAATAAAATATTCGAGAAATGGATGGGTCACGTCCGACATAAAAATCCCGAGCGCATTGAATCCGCGTTAGTAGTCCAGACTGGGGAACGGGTAAGTCACGGCCACTTGGAGTCTGACAATTCCCTGTGCAGGGAAATCGAAGAAATCAAGATTGTCAACTTAATCCATCTTCGAGACCGCCTAACCATTCTTCCCTCGATCCCGGAGTGATTTTATTCCGTGGATCAGGAATCTCAGAGGGGTGAAGCGTTCCGACATTCCAAGCATGTATTTCTTCAGATGGATCAGATACGCTCGTCTGGCGATCGATCTGAATTCCGGCGACAGTTTCCCGCCCAAAACGTGCTGTTTCAGATACGCCCATCGAAGCGGGTACTTTAGAAATGTATCCGATGCAAGCTCCACGATTTCCTCAACCGACATATCGCAGATCGATGGAACCTCCCCGTCCATCCACCAGTTTTTCCTGTCATCCTGCACCGCATCGAACGCCTCCGCTCCGGGAAGCGGGAAAAGCGGATTGAAAAACGCTATCGACGGATTCATCTCAAGCACAAGGTCGATAGTCGCCTGGACTGTCTCGCGATTTTCACCAAGATTCCCGAAGATAAAAAAGCAGATTGAGAAAATTCCAACTTCATTCAGGTCCGCGACCGCTCTCCTCGCCATTTTGATCGTGATCCCCTTGCGCATGCTTTTCAGAATTGCCGGGTCGCCTGCCTCGATACCGAGTCCGATAGCCTGCGCGCCGATCTTTTTCAGCCGCTCCAGATGCTCGACAGTCAGAGTGCCCGCACGGGTCTGGAAATGGAATTTAACGTTCAGTTTGCGTTTTTCGATCTCGTCGCAGAATGTATCGAGCCATTGACGGGTGGGAGGCCAGAAACTGTCGCGGATGGCGAAATACTCGACCCCGTATTTTTTGACCGCTCGCTCGATACGGTCGACCACTCTCTCAGGAGTCACGCATCGGTAATTCCCATGTTCAACCGAACAGAACGTGCAGAAGAAATAGCATCCGTAAGAACAAACCAGCGGAAATGCCGAGCGTTTATCAGGCGGTTCGTTGGGATCGAAGATCAGGTCGTATGCCGGATCCGGAAAAAGATTGATATCGGATATTTTTTCCCTGGGTGGCGAGACAACGATATTCCCGGTTCCATCATTTGTGGCAAGCCCCATAATCCACTTATTCTCGACATGTGTCTGCCCTGCCGCGATCCTGATGAGCAACTCAGTGAGAGTCCGCTCCCCCTCCCCGACCACGACATAATCGATCTTCGGAAAATGTTCGAGTGTATGCTCCGGCAGAGCGGAAACATGCGACCCACCCGCAATGATTGGAATTTTAGGATACCGTTCCTTCAGAATTTCGATGAGCCGGTAATGCGACATCATCTCCTCGGTGACCAGGCTGAATCCGATCGCGTCCGGACAGGTCATCGCGATCGCGTCATCGATTACATCCAGTCCTTTTTCATCGAGTGAATCAATCCACACGTAATGACCCTCGCAACTGTTCTCCCTCAGCCATGCGACAAGCGCCATGATTCCGAGTTTATGGGGGAGCAGATCGAATCGACGGTCCATTCCGTAACTTGTTGCGAGGAACGGGGAGTAACCGGGAGGAATAATCGCGATAAAAAGAATTGTCGGTTTTTCCGTCATTGATATAGTATCGAGTATATCATGTAAAAATCGTGAATCGACCCGATATCAGGATGGCATTTTATGGAATGAATCGTAGAACAGCACGGTGAATGTTTAAGTAGAACAATACAGTCAATATTAAAAAGAAATAAAATTCGGTACCCCACCCTTCAGGGTGGGCGAATGTTTTAATTATTATTAATTTATCTACTATAATTCCATCAACCCTATGCCGCCCACAAACTTGATGCTGCGAGGACCAATCTTTCATTGATCTACGGGTTTGTGGGTGATTCGTAATAAATGGATAAAGAAAAGACACCCACAAACCCGCATATTCTCAGGGATTGACCATATTGCATCAAGTTTGTGGGCGGCATAGAGGTTTGGTCGCTGTGGTTTGGCTTAGTGAAGTATATTGAGCCCACTCTGAAGGGCGGGGTACCGGGTTATCATTAGTTATATTCGGAATTTTTAAAGATTTGTTGATTTGTAAAGCGTCACTGATTTCAATAACGCTTCAATATAACTTTCGCGGTGTGGATCAGACCACGCATCAGCCAGTGACGCTCGGACATTCCGAGAATGTATTCTCTCAGCCGCGACGTGAATATCCGCCTTGTGATATCCCTGAATTCATGTTGAAGTCTGCTGCCTGCAACATGCTGGAAAAAATACGCCGGACGGAGCGGAAACCTCAGAAGCGCCTCCTGAGCCATCAGGAGAATTTCGTCATGGTGCAGGTCGCAAATTGACGGAACCCTCCCTCCTTTCCACCACTTCCCATCCTTGTTACATCGCATCCACCAGTCACTCTCGCGGTCCGGAAGAAGATTGTACGCCTCGCTGCCGGGAAGCGGTCGAAATGTGCTGATCGAGATCATTGACGGGTTCAGCTCATGCATGAAATCGATCGTCGCCTGGATGGTCCGGCGGTTCTCGCCCTGGTTCCCGAACATGAAAAACGCGCGCGATAAAATTCCCAGCCTGTTCAGGGATTTGAAAGTCTTACGCGCCATGTCGAGAGTGATCCCCTTTTTGATATTCTTCAGTATCTCCTGATCGCCGCTTTCCACACCGACCGCGACCGCGTTTACACCGATCCGCTTGAGCCGTCTCAACTGTTTTTCCGAGAGAGTCCCTGCGCGGGTCTCAAACTGGAACCTGATTTTTATCCTTCGTTTTTCGATCCCGCCGCAGAATTCATCCAGCCATCCGCCCGACGGCGGCCAGAAACTGTCGCACATGCAGAAAGTATCCACCCCGTACTGCTTCACCGCGCGCTCGATCCGATCCACTGCGCGCATGGGTGACGCATAACGGTAATTGCCGTGATCCGCAGCGCAAAACGTGCAGTAAAACGGACATCCATACGAATTGATCAGCGGAAGGAACGTGCTGCGACAGGATGGATCGGCGGGATCGAGAATCAGGTGATATGCCGGATCGGGAAGTATGTCGAGGTCTTTGATTTTTTCCCTTGGAGGAGTCAGCACAATTTTACCGGACTCGTCGCGGAAGCCAATACCGTTGATATCTTTCATCCGGGATTTACTTTTCCCGGCGGCTGTGCAGTTAAGCCATTCGGTCAGCGTCCATTCACCCTCGCCAACCGCCACACAATCGATAAGAGGAAAATGCTCCAGTGTATGCCGGGGCAGAGCTGTCACATGCGGCCCCCCGACGATGATCGGGATATCCGGATGTCTCAGTTTCAGAAGCTCGATTATTCCGTAGTGGGAGATAACTTCATCGGTGGCAAGGCTGAACCCGATGGCATCCGGTCTGTGCCTGACGATCGCCATGTCGATTTTCAGAAGCTCGTCGGCATTGATATCGTTTATCCAGACATAGTGACCGTCGCAGTCATGCGCTCTCAGCCATGCAACAAGCGAAAGTACCGCATATTTATGGGGAAGGAGACGATAAGCGTTCCCCAGACCATAGCCTGCGGAGCCTAACGGCGAATAATCGCGATGCACATACGCGATAAAGAGGATTGTTGGTTTCCCTGCCAAATAATCCATCCTGAAAATTTTTTTTGTTTAACATTCTTAATATACCACGAATTGGCTGATATCAAAGCCTTCCACCCACCCTAAAGAGGTTGTCTCACAATTCGGAAATATTGTAGCGCGGACGTCCCGTCGGCTG
>CBDUUJ010000108.1:0-7942 GCA_965370205.1 uncultured bacterium | reverse complement strand
ATTGAGAAATATTGCGCTTTTTTCAACAGTCCCATCCCTTCCAACCGTAACGCTGGCATCCTGCCGGCTGTATCGCTGGCATCCCTGCCGGCTGTATCGCTGGCATCCTGCCGGCTCCTATTCGCATTTCTCTCTCCGGTTATTTATACTGGAACCCGATATCCGGACGTGGAGGACAGCATGACTAATCAACGCATCCTGGTCGTGGATGACGAGGAAATGATCCGATGGTCCTTCGACCAGGCACTTTCAGATGAAGGCTACAGGATTGAACTCGCGGAAACGGGAGAGGTGGCGCTTGATAAATTCAGCAGGCGCAAATTCGATCTTGTCATCCTCGACATCAAGCTTCCCGGCATCCAGGGCGACGAGGTGCTCAGGGAGATCCGCGAACTCGATAAAAACGCCCTTGTTATCATGGTGACCGCGCATGGCGGGGTCGAGTCTGCGGTACAGTGCATGAAACTGGGCGCATTCCACTACGTTCAGAAGCCGTTCGATATCGATGAGATCAAGCTCCTTGTCAAACAGGCGCTCGAACTTTCATCGCTGAGAATCAGGATCGACGATCATGTCGAGAAGCAGAAGGAGGAATTCAGCTTCGAGGAGATAATCGGCGACAGCCCGGCGATGCAGAAGGTTTTCGACGTCGCCAGGAAAGTGGCGGCTCGTCCAACCAGCACGCTTCTGATCCTCGGCGAAAGCGGCACCGGCAAAGGAATGCTCGTCAAAGCGATCCACTACTCCAGCCCGTTATCAGATCAACCATTTGTGGAGATCAACTGCGCTGCGATCCCGGACACGCTTCTCGAAAGCGAACTTTTCGGTTATGAGCCGGGCGCGTTCACAGACGCGAAGAAGCGAAAAATAGGGCACGTTGAAAAAGCCGACAAGGGAACTCTGTTTCTCGATGAGATCGGCGACATGTCGCTTCCGATTCAGGCGAAACTTCTCAAGGTTATCGAGGAGAAAAAATTTAATCGTCTCGGCGGCGACGATGTTATCACCGTTGACACCAGGTTTGTCGCGGCAAGCAACAAGGCTCTTTCGGACATGGTCAAGGAAGGGAAATTTCGCGAGGACCTTCTGTTTCGCCTGAATGTAATAACCATCACTCTTCCTCCTCTTCGGGAACGCCGGGTCGATATCATTCTTCTGGCAAAGCATTTTATCGCACACCTCAATCAGCAGATGGGCAGAAACATCGAATCGATCAGCCCCGACGCGGCCACCGCACTTCGAACCTACCACTGGCCGGGAAATATCCGCGAGCTGAGAAATACGATCGAGCGAGTGATGATCCTTGAGGAGGGCACGATACTCGAACTTGAAAACCTGCCCGCGAATATCCAGGGGAACATCCAGCCCGGCGAGGGTCATGAGGGTCCGATGACCCTTGAGGAGCTTGAGAAGGACTACATACTTCGCACACTTGAAGCGAACGGCGGCAATATCAGCCAGACCGCGAAAACCCTGGGCATCAGCCGTCATACGATAATGCGAAAACTGGAACGCTGGGGAAAATCCGCTGATACTGACTGAGACCAAACCTGGTAATTAACTCTCGTTTGATTGAGGGGACACTTTTTTTTGCCCCGCAGATCCCTGATTAATTCATCGTTGTAGAAGGCAAAAACAAAATGTCCCCGGACATGAATAAATTTTTACTTTCTAAAATTGGACTGAGTCATTTTCGCCTTTTTTATCCGAATGCCTATGCCGCCCACAAACTTGATCCTGTTTCTGTCAATCCTGGATAACCATCGGGTTTGTGGGTGTCCTTTCTATCGTCAATAATCCAGAAAAAGACACCCACAAACCCGAAGATTATCGTGGATTGACCTGTCTGCACCAAGTTTGTGGGCGGCATAGATATATTATTGCTTCGTTATAGGTTAGCGCAGAATATTTTTATTATTTCACTATCCTGAACCTCGGCATCCTGCCGGCAAAAATATCAGCCTACCACAAAACCTGGACCATCCGGACCGCCGTCAACTCTATCCGTACCCAGGTCGTACTTCCCATCACCATCAACATCGAGAATAACATCGTATTCGCCTTTAACCGCCTGCGCCCAGATGAGGATCAGATCGGTATTCCAGCTATCAGGCTGATGAGGTCCGGATTCGATCCCCTCAGTTACATCAACAAGTTTCGCACCGTCCACCCAGGTGGCCGAATGCTTTACTACATATATTTTTGCATATGGATTTATATGCCAGATCATACACCGGGGGTAAAGCCAGGCATGGATTTGTGATCCGATTGTGAAATAATCGGTATATGCATAATCCGGTCCCGATGCCAGGTTGGTGTAGATCGGCACATGCGGAGGAAGTTCCCAGTTAATTATATCCTGACCGATTAACCCGGCAGGAAGGTGACCATAGACCGCATCAAACCCGGTGTTAAAATATCCAAACGGATCAGAGTCAAGTACCAAATCCAATGGTTCATAGCAAGAGTAGAATATCGGGCAATATGGTGAAATACCGATTGGATAAATCACGCCGTACGCATCCGCGACCACTTCAATTGACCAATTAGACGGGGGCTTGGTATCCTCAATGACAGCCCAATCCTTCCATTCGCGACGATCCGGAACCAGCCTGGCCCGGTATGTCCTGCCGGGTTCAAGTCCTTTGGCTGAGAAATACCCTTCAGGAGGAAAATGATGCGTGGGTTGACCGTCGGATTCACAGCACCACGCAACAGGTCCGATTGGTTCATAAGGAATCGTAACCCTTTCAGATACAATAAAGTGTCTGGTTTCGAACTGGATCGTATAAGAACCTGTTGGCAGCCGCCCTTTACCGGCTGTTGTCCATAATCCTGCATCATACCCAAGTATGTAGTCCTTTATCTGCCCGTTTGCATCAGCAGTAAGGACAGCCTGACTGGCTATGGTCCAATTACCGCTGATTGCCTTGATTGTCACCGGATACTCCCCCGGCTGAAGATTATCCGCACAGATAATCAGCGGCTCACCTTGATTAAGTGACCCATCGACCGTGTTTTTCACGTAAATATTTGGGGGACCACCGGGTTCTACCGGTGACGAGGAACAGCTTGCTAGAAACAGCAATCCTGCAACTAGCAGGACTTGGCTAATCGTGATAGGGTTCATGGCATTCCTCCTCAAGAATTTTTCCATGATAACCTGAAAAATATTTAATCAGGGATCACTATAAAATATTTTTATTACTTCACTATCCTGAACCTCGGCATCCATCTCCATTCCCTGCGCACATCGATTTCCTCCCGATCGACAAACCCGACCGGAACCCAGTCGGTCAGGTCCCACGGAACTTTCCCCTCGTCCGGATGGAACCGATGCAGCGCGTGCGCGCGACGTCGCGAACCCCGCGTCACAATCCCCGGCGCGATAAAGACACCGAACAGCGCGAGAAGAATCGAAAATATGACAAACACTCGAAAGAACATCGCTGTTATTTTACCAGACTCTGCCGATTTCCGGAAAGATTTTATAGGATGAGGAAAGCGATAAAATCCGGGAAGAACAAATTTTTAAAGGCTAACCGATTTATAAAACGCGTTCCTGAGCTTTTCGGTAACCGGACCCGGCGGGGCTTCCCATTCCGCCTGCCCGATTATTTTATTCACCGGCACAACACCCTTTATTGTCCCGGTAATGAAAATTTCGTCAGCAGATAATAAATCACCAACCGAAAGCTCGCACTCCTCCAGCGGAATCCCTTCATTACGGGCGGTTTCCACAAGCATTTCACGAGTGATCCCCGCAAGTATCCCCGAACTTAATGGCGGGGTCCGAATCATTCCGTCGGTAACGATGAAAAAATTACTCGTCGTGCATTCGGTAAGATGCCCTTCCTCGTTGAGCATCACAGCATCGTTGGCACCGGCTTCCCTGGCCTCGATCAGCGCCATGACATTGTTGAGATAATTTCCCGACTTGATCCCCGGGTCCATTGCCAGCTTCGAGTTCCGTCGCACTTTCGTAAGGCACAGAACCACCCCGACCTCATGCAGCCTGGCGCGAAGCTCTGGAAGTTCCCTGCCGATGATAATCAGATTCGGCGATTCGCAGGTCCTCGGCATGAGATCGATCCGCCCTTCTCCACGCGTAATGATAATCCGGATATAGCTCTCACCCGACCAGGTTTTTTCGTTTATAACCGATTCGATCTCCCCGAGCAGTTCCGAATCGCTCCATGGAAGATCGAGGGAAAGCCGACGGGCTGAATTGCGAAGCCTTTCGAGATGTTCCACCCACGCAAACGGTTTCCCGTCGATCGTCCGGACAACCTCGTAGATGGAATCGCCAAACAGGAACCCGTGATCGAAAATGCTCACCCTCGCATTATCGGGATCGACCTGCTCGCCATTGATGCGGATCACATATTCCGGCTGTTTGTTTGTATTCATTTTTCAGATTGACATTATTGCCATCGATATACTTTATGCAAGCAAAAAGCATACCGAATGAGCAAAATATCAGGACATTCGGTCTAATTGGAAATATTTGCAAAACATCCCCATCGATTAAGAATCATTAATCAGCTTTCGATCTCACATATCGATTTTATTATGAGACTGCCAAATGGCAGAATCGCCCCGAACGGATTATAAGTCAAAAAAAGAATGGGTATTATCACTGAAAACCTGGTTAAACCGGGACGGATCGACCGAAATTCACCATCGCTTGTGGTCACCCAGCTTGCCGGCAGGATCGTTCACGCGAATGAGGCCGGCATTCAACTGCTTGGATTCCCTCTCGACGGGCTTTTGGATCAGGACATCCGGGAGCTTTTTTCGGTCGAACTGCCCCCTTCAGCCGGCATTCTGTCGGAGATATCCTTCAGTTCAGTAAAGGATGGAAAATGGATCAACCGGGCAGCCACGAGATTAACGGGACGACACCGCAAATTCGAACTCGCATGGCAGCCGCTGCAGCTCGGGTGGGTATCGTACTGGCTTGTGACCCTGAAGGAGCTTCGCGCCACGGTGGATGATCCTGTCGATGACGGTCTCTTCAGGGCGGCACGGGATCAGATCGGCGACTCTTTCAGGCATCCCGGCATCCCGCGTAACGGAGTAAATAACTGGCAGCATCTGAGTTTTCATCGATCAGCAGGACATCGTGGCGGGGATGTCCTGTATATGGAGGAATTCAGTCCCGACTGGCTTTTCTATTTCCTTGGGGATGTCGCCGGGCATCATCGGAGCGCCGAGGTCGTACGCATGATGCTGACGTCATACCTGAGAGTATTTACCGATGATTTCGACCTGAAAAATGCGAGCGGTTTTCCCGGCATGCTCCTCAGTCGCATGAATAACGCACTGTGTCGGGATGAACACAACGACTCACTTCTCACAGCGATCGTGCTCCTGCTTGAAAAACAGGGAAACAGGATATGGTTCGCATCAGCCGGACATCAGCCGATCTTTCATATTAAATCGAATAATGAGAGACGAAAAATCACTACACCCGATATTCCCCTCGGAATTCATCCCCGCAGGCGTTACAAAACAGTAGAAATCATCTGCGAGCCAAAGGACCACCTTCTCTGCTACACCGACGGACTAATTACCTCGGGTCCAACAGTCAAATTCCTGTCCGGTATGAACTCTCTCCGGGAAATCCTCGAGGCATGCAGTAATACGGCACCCAAGAATCTCGCCGGCCGTCTCCGAAATCTCTGGCGTCATATCGACAGCGGCAAGTCGGATACTGCAACAGATGTCACTTTCACGGTAATCAGCCAGGAACCTGTTATAACCACTACTCAGGATTGGGGAACTCACATTAATTAGCAGGATTTCGGAAAAAAGACGGGTGTTTTTTGATTCGATCCGGTTTCTCCTCCCCGGATCGGCAGGCTCGCACTTGCATACAACGCCATAATATGGTATAATATGCCATTACCGCCGAATTTGATACAATCGTTCGGCAAGGAAAAGGAGCTACTTATGGGTCACGTTGATATCCTTTACTGGAAAGTGGCCGCCGTATGTTTCGTGGTTGGTATCTTTTTCTTCTTTATCACCACTGAGACCCTGATACGCGGGAAGCTGCGTCTTCCCTCGTGGGTGTTCTCGATGTTCACCATGGTTATCGGAACATTTTTCTTCAGAATCTTTGTAAACTCGATGTCCGAATTCGGTATAGGGCAGACCGGATCAGTCGATGAACTCATGAAAGCATGGGAGTTAATCCGGGATCTCACCGGAAAGATTTTCTAGCGTCAGGCTCATTGGATCCACAGAGTCGAACAAATCCAAAAAATACTGTTATAATTATCCTGTCAAGGATAAATCCAGACCGGGACTTTTAGTCTCGGCTGGTTTTGTTTACATTTTTCTCTGGTTAAAACCACAGGAGAAGTTTCGGATGAAGGCAGGAGAGCTACTGAGAAAAACCCGCCATGAGAGGGGACTAAGCCTGGGACAGGTCGCAAAGGATCTGTTAATCCAGGAGAAATACCTCCAGGCTTTGGAAGAGGGCAACTACGAGATCATTCCCGGGGAGACATTCCAGCGCGCGTATTTTAAGAAATATGCCGAATATCTGGGACTCGGCGATCTGTTCAACAGGCTGTCAAAATCCGATGACTACGAGCCGGATGAGGAAGATCAGCAGGCGAATGCTATATTCGGAGGCTCGTGGAACACCGCGCGATGGGCACGGGTTATATTAAAATTGGGTTCGATTGTTGTAATTCTGATCGTGATCGGCCTCCTTATCAGCAGGGCAAGAACTCCCAGGCCGATGGAGACCGAAGAAAATGAACGTGTAACCAGCACCCAGTCCCTTGGAGTTATTCCCACCGAGACCGCCGCTCCAAGCTGGGAGATCCCGCGCAATCATGATACCGCCGATACATCGGGCCGGCTTGACGATCTCGCTCATGAGATTACTCTCCGTGCTTTCGGTCAGTGCTGGGTGGAACTCACAACCCGGGACGGCGAATTATACAGCGGGACCATGGAGCCGGGGGATATCCTCACATTCAACGATTTCATCGGGTTCCATCTGAAAGCGGGTGCACCTGAAAAACTCGAGATTGAATTCGACGGTGAGCTTATCGACTGGAAACCCCAGGAAACCCAAATGCAACTCCCGCCCACTGCCGTTATTTTCGATTCCGACGATAACAACACCGATGAAGAGCAGGATTCGACCGCCAGTGAGGAAACGAATGAAGAAATCGGAAACTGACTCCTCCGGTAACAACTCTACAACCGACAACTCTTCGGATGATGCCTCATCGGATATTGAATAGCGAAAATATATTTCAATATTTTTTTCATGCCGCCGATTGACCCTCTCGTATCTCATGGAGTTATTCATGAAAAACCACATCATAATTCTGTTTGTTATTTTTATTCTTCTCGGATGTGCGCATGGCAACTCGCCCGTATCCCCCGATCTGTCTGAATCCCAATCAGAAAATCAAACCTCCCCGACAAATCCCCCAACACAATACCTTTGGGGACTCTGGGATATCGAGTACGATTTCGATTCCGGCGAACTTGTTGCCATCCCGCTCAGGACCACGTCGGGAACATGGAATGTCACGATGTTCCTTCAACCGCCGGCGGGAAGTCTCGACAGCCTCGGAATTGAAATTCTGGATAAGGACAATTTCCTGAGCGATGGACGGATGGACATCCGCGTGACCCTTCAGCATCCATTCCCGGGTGCGAAACTCAGGGGATTCGATGTGCGCGGTCTTCTCATGGGGGATGGATCGAGTTCGGATTCCTACTCGGACGTGGCATACCCCGGCGCGAACGATCTCCGTCTCCTGAACGCCGACGGATACACACGATGGTTCAACGCGACCGAGTTCGGAATTGAGGGAATCCTCGGATACACTCCCAGCGCTCTGGGAACGAAATTTTTCACCCCGTCAGCGACAATAAACGGATACAAATATTTTGCCGATATGATCGA
>CBDUUJ010000107.1:0-7946 GCA_965370205.1 uncultured bacterium | reverse complement strand
ACTGTTTTCCCCAACCGACATGACGCATTTCCCCGGCAAGCCACATATCCATCTGATCGGTTCCATGCGGTCCGAATGTCAGCCCCCCCTGACCGGGAGGCAGAACCGCTTCTATGTTCCATTCGCTATCAACGCTTGTAACAACCGATCTGAACACCGCACCGAAATCATTCTCGAACGGCAACTCTCCACCCATGCTGTAATGTCCGACCCTGATCGTATATCGCCCGCCTCCCCACGGATGGCTTCCTCCGCCAATCAATGTGGCAACTCCCGACGGGTGCGGAAAGACCGCCACGTTAAGATCGCCCCAGTTCCATTCCGTTTCATACAGGCTGACCTCATCTCTCAATCTCTCGATCGCGCTCCGGAATGAGTCGAGCAATATATGGTCCCTATCCTCGACAGTGTCATCCATAAGCCATGCCAGGTCGGATTTCCCGGCGATGTAATCCTCCAGGAGCGGAAGCCATCTATCCTCATACGAGAGGTAGCTGTCGAGAGCATACGGGAGTGGGTCGATTATACAACTTTGTGCAAGTTTTATTATCCAAAGTTGGTACAAGCTGGCCTCCGGGCTATCCACTGCAAGGCGATAATCCCACGACATCATCCATTCGAAATATCCCGAAATATCCTCGTATTCTTCACTCGACCGGTCATATGCCTCCAGCAAAGCCGGCATGAAAATCCGGGCGGTGACATCCAGGTCATCCATCTGGATCATCCGCATTTTTTCAGGATTCAACGGCGCCTGTTCCCGAAGCAATTCGATAATCCGGTTCACCCGGTGATTCGAACTGAATGAGCATCCGAGCGGGCGATATCCATACCGGGAATCCATCTCCAGACCACCACGGGGCAGGTTATTCGCGTGCACAACAAAGCCCTCCGGCGGATCGAGACGATGCGGAAGGTCATCGTAGGGAATAAATCCTGTCCACCCGACGGAGGAATCGCCGCCTGACACAGGATAAGTGCCGTCATAGCCGCTTCGAATCGGAATATCTCCGATGATAATCTGTCCCACCCGTCCACCAGGACCGTTCTCAGCGACACAAAGATTCTGCGCCGGGCAATGGTAGTTTCTGAAAGCCTCGTAGAATTCCTCCATCGATCCTGCGCGCATCGCGTTCGCGAAGCTGGTGACATCGTCGCTAGGGTCCAGCCCGGTCCATCTTATTGCTGTATATTCGCTATATCCCTTATGGACAACCGGACCATGGCGGCTTATGTATACATCGATAAGATATTCCCGCGTGCTTCCCTGCGAGAGTTTATATGGAATTCGCTCTTCGATAATCTCGAAATCCTCCCAGTTGCCATCCATTTCATACTGGTATGGATCCAGAGGATTTATTTTCTCGTTGAACAAATCCTGGCAGTCGGCTGGGAAATTGCTCGCCCCCCATGCGATATTTTCATTCGCTCCAAACGGCAGGAAGGGCATCCCGGGAAAAGTGCTTCCCCAGCAGTTGAAACTCCCTCCATGCAGATGAGCTTCATAAAGTATCGACGGCGCGAAATAATTCAGGTGAGGGTCCATCGCGAGGATCGGCTCGCCGCTCTCGGTCATCGAGCCGTCAACCGCCCAGATATTGCTGGCCTCCAGATGTCCCGACTTTGAAATTCTTGCGAGCGGCTCAAGCCATTGCGAAATCAGTTCTTCCTGAATTAATCCGGCATCCGTGCATGGGTTTCCTGCTGGCATCTCTGACGTAAAACATTCGGTTCTATCCCTGCATTCCGATTCATCCGCTGTTTCATTGGAATGAGTTCGTTCTTCATAATCCGGCTCGATCTTCGGGACCGGCCTGAACAATTGAGCGGCGACCTCCTCACCCATCGTATCAATAAGCCGTCCGTACATATCCTCATCCCACTCATCCGCCGCAAGCCAGACCGCTATAAGCCGGATGATCGCAAGCGAATCGACAACATCCCATGGCTCCGGCTCATAATCCATCAGCAGGAATTCGAAAGGGAGACTGCCGCAACCGGTCTCGATATACGCGTTCACTCCATCCGCGAAAGCGAGCAGAAGATCGAGCGTATCGGGATCGATCATGTCGACCGATTCTGTCGCGACCCTCCCAAGCCCCAGGGTCCGGTGATAAATGTCCCAGTGCATCTGTTCGCTTCCCGCGACCTCCGAGATCCGTCCGCGAGCAAGCCGACGGCTGCCATCCATCTGCCAGAGACGGTCCTGCGCCATCGCGTAGCCGAGTCCGAGAAAAACGTCATGGTCGGTGGACGCATTAATTGTCGGGATACCCCATTCATCACGCGCGATCTCGACAGGACCATCGAGTCCGTCAATTGCGATTGAAGGGCTATCGGTTTCGTCCTGAGCTGTAACGGGAACGGATGATCCAATCGTCAGGAAAAACAGCAGCGGGATAATCGCGAAGAATGAGTGTAAACCGGAACCCGGCTTTTTTTTAATGCGGGATTTTTTTGAATCAAAAAACATAGCTGCCAGTTTTATTGACCTCAATTCAAATGGAAAGGTTGAATACTATCTGTGATATCGAGAAATAAATTACCAGCCCGACGATATCGACCACCGTTGTGATCGCAGGTCCGGAGGCGATCGCCGGATCGAATCCAATCCTCTTGAAAAACAGCGGCAGAAAAGCGCCCACGATACTCGCGAAGAAAATCGTGCACATGAAGGCTAGTGAAACGATTATGAACAGCCCGACGGATTTTCCCATTAAATATGCGATGAAACCTCCCAGTACGCCAAGGATCACGCCGAGGAGGATACCCATCAGCGACTCTCGTAAAAGAACCCTCCATACGGCTTTAAGATCGATTTCCCCGACCGCGAGTCCCCTTATGACAAGCGCCGCGGATTGTGTCGCGGTATTTCCCGCCGTACCGATCAGCATCGGGACAAAGTACACAAGCGCGACCATACGCTCAAGCGCGTCTTCGTAGTGCTGAAGTATCACACCCGAGAAACTCTGGGCGATCATCAGAAGCACAAGCCAGATCATCCTGCTTCTGAAAAGCACCCCCATGCGAGTGTTGAAATACGATTCGGGCAGTTCCTCCATACCCGCCATACGGTGGATGTCCTCGGTTACCTCCTCCTCGAAAACATCCATAAGGTCGTCGATAGTGATAATCCCGACCAGGCGGTTTTCTGCATCGACAACCGGAACAGCGAGAAGATCGTACTTGAACGCGATACTTGCCGCTTCCTCCTGGTCATCATGTGTATACACGCTCACCGGATTTGGTGTCATGATATCCCTGATTAAAACGTCCGGCTGGGCAAACAGGATCTCTCTCAGACTGACAGTGCCCCTCAATTTGCGATACGGCCCGATGACATAGCAGATATAAATCATCTCTTTGTTCGGACCGACCCTGCGGATGTGATCAATAGCCTCTTTGGTGGTCATCGTGGGTCGAAGGTCCACATCCTCCGGTGTCATGATTCTGCCGGCGGAATCCTCGGGATAACCGAGCAGTGCGGCGGTCATTTCGCGTTCCGCCGGGCTGATAATGCCGAGGAGTTCTTTTACTACACCAGCGGGGAACTCCTCCAGAACAAAAGCTCGATCGTCGGGGTCCATCTCCTCAAACAATTCAGCGGTCTGGTTTTCTGTAAAGAGTTCAAGAAGAATGGCCTGCTGATCGGGGGGAAGATCGGTGAAAACCTCCGCTGCTGTCTGTTTATACAGCAGGCGAAAAACTATGACCCTCTCGGTTGTTCCGAGTTCGGTGATAAGCTCAAGCGCATCCGCCGGATGCAACTGCGCCACAAGCTCTTTTGCCGTGCGGTAATCTTTACTTTCAAGGCTCTCCCGGAGCGCAGGAAGGATTTCCGTGGTCTCGTCCATAGATCGCTTAAATCAACTGATAATCTTAAAATCCCAAATCTTAATATTGCCCTTATAATCACCTGAGATCATCACATTTCCCGAAGGATTAAAGGCGATAGCCGTGACGAAATCACTGTGTACCTTGTGAGATGAAATCTCCTGTCTCCCTGGAATATCCCAGAACCTGAGTGTCATGTCGGCTGAACCGGATGAGAGGATTTTCCCGGACGGGTGAAATCTGACATACTCCACATAGTTACCATGCCCTTCCAAAACGAAATCGGGCGAATCGAAGGAATCAGCCGTAATGGTCCTTAACTCAATTCTCCCTCCCTCACCGGCAACAGCATACAAACCCGATTCAGGATGCATATCAGAGTTGCGGAACTCAAACAGCTCCCCTGCATGAACCATCCGCTCCCGCCAGGTCGCGAGATCCCAAAAGTGCAGTTTCTCATCCGACTGGTACACGAGCATTCCCGTGGCCGGATCGAACATTGCCGATTCATATCCCGCGCTGTCATAGAAACCCTTCAGCTTGCGACCCTCCCTGATATCGTAAATTACAAGCATCTCATCAGAACGCGCGAAAAAGATCTTCCCGTTCGGATGCACATCCAAGTCCTTGACCCCGCCCTGATGATCGGTTATCTCTCCCCTTTGAGTGATCTGGATTTCCATCTGAAGCCTCCCGGGATTTTTAAAATAAACAGGTGAGCATAATAACCCATAAGACAGGTTAAAGACCAGACAAAACAACACAGGAGGTTCGATTCAAGATGCGGGGATAGATCATACGGGGACCGGCACTTAAAGATACGGGGACTGGCACGCAATTTTACCGTGCTGCATTTCCCAATTAACCATAAAACCCATACGGTAAAATTGGGTGCCTGTCCCCGGAATTACATCACCAAAAAATCATCAGGAATATTAAAATCATCGGCGGTGATTTCTTCGTCCGCGTCAAAATCCGAATAAGTGTAGGTGATCCGCCCGTCGCCGTTCGGTCCCGGGAACCTGACCTGATACAGTCTCCCCCCGGTAAACTCCATTCTTATCGTCCCACGCTCACCAACCGTGATCTCCTCATCGAAATTTACCGGCAATTCGAGAAGCTCTGCAAATGCGTATGGGTTGATCCTTCCCGGCTCGATAAGCCATCCGAACCACCCATCCTCGTCTTTCGGAGGAGGTGGAGGGTTCTCAATTTCTCTCGCGGTTTTAATGGCCGGGGTCAGGAAATAAAGCTTCCCATCGGTAAAAAGGGTAATGCTTGGAATTCCCCCGACCACACCTGCGAGGCTGAAATCATCTCCGAACACCGCGCCTCTGAATTCAACCGGATCCCTGTCCGGGGCACGCATCACCATTGAAAACCGCATACCGGTATCCGATTTCTCATCGTCAGCCACCGGATCGGCGTATGCGGTCCCCACTGCCAGCGCGCATACAAGGATTATGAGTAAAACAAATCTGCCTTTCATGGATATCTCCAGTCCCCGACCCGATCAGTTGGACCATACTACACATTATATCTTATTAAATCCGGTATGGTTACTCAATCCGGCCGTAAAAAGGTTGATTTAATTCCTGTCAATGATGATAAGGGATGCAGTAAACAGTGTAAAATCTAATATGGTGTAATGTAAGATAAATGGGACATTTCAACGCATCAGTCTGAGAAGCTAATATTAAGGAAAGGATGTCAGACGCCCGATCAGGGCAATATGACACTGAATTGATGCTCAACACAAACGTTCAAAAAATGAGCAAATTCATAGTCTGGCTTGAACTGAGCCTGGGACTTTTCCTTATCGTATATTCGATCACCCTGCTTCCCATTGACAATTCCCATTATATTGCAAGCCTGATAATCCTCACCGTGGCAAGCATATTCGCCTACCACATCAAGGTGGAGTTCCCGTTTGCGCGAATCAGCCAGGCGTACAGTGTCAATTTCCTCGCCGTTCTGGTTCTTGGGCCATGGACCGGAAGTCTTGTTGCCGCCATCGGTGTGACGCTTGGAGACGGGTTATTCAGGAAAAGAGGATATTATCCAATCCTGGTAAATGCGGCGGTACAGTTTCTCACAACCTACCTTGCAGGTTCCATGTATTTCCATCTGGGCGGAATAGGCGCCGGAATGGGTGTCGAGAAATTCCTCGTGGCGCCCAATGTCAGTATATTCCTGCCCCTGCTGGCTGCTGCACTGATCCATACAGTCACAAATATCAGCCTGCTGATACCGGCAATGGCTGCTGAAGGAAAGATCATTCCGCACCCGACCCTGTTGAAGATCTGCCAGTGGGACGTTTTAAGCACCCTGTTCTTCACGCCGCTCAGTTTTTACATTTTCCTCATATACGGAAAATCCGGTGGTTTATACCTTATACCACCACTTTTATTCCTGCTGGTCTGCTGGGTGCTGGTACAGCGAACGCTTGACCTGAATCTCGCAAAGATCAAGCTCGACCTCACGGTCGACCGTCTGCAGAAGATCACGCAGATATCCAAGGCAATCAACGCGTCCGGGCTTAATCCCGAGGGAATTCTCGATATCGTGCTGGTTAACGGGATGATGGTCTGCGGCGCTCCCGCCGCCGCCATACGCCTTTTCGACGATAAAGCGGAACGTACGGATTTCATCGAGCTGATTCGTCCGAACAACGAGGAATGGAAAAGATTCTTCTCGTCGGAATCCTTTCAGGCCATAGTCGATCATGTCCGCGAAACCCACCAGAGCCTTCTCATCGACGAGTTTCGGGTTGATAACCTCGGGGAATGGTTCAGCCCGGCACTGATTGAGATTCACGGTCTCAAAAGCTTCCTCGCTTTTCCGATCCTTCGCGAGACTCATGTCGAGGGACTTCTGTTTTTCTTCGGCGACCAGTCCCGAATGTTCATGCAGACGCATATTGAGACACTTGAGTACCTGTCGGGGGAGATCGCGATAGCAATCCGTAATGCCCGTATTCACCATGAGATATCCGTTCAGTACGAACGCAAGGACGAGGAAATCCGGCACGCCGAGAGAATCCAGCGTAATGTGCTCCCGAATCCATTCGAGTCCGAGACCATCCGCATCGAGGGTTGCATAACTCCGGCGCGACAGTTATCCGGCGACTACTTTGATATCGTTGAGCTTGGCGACGATAAGGTTGGAATCGCAATGGGGGATGTGAGCGGCAAGGGAGTTCCCGCAAGCCTGACCATGATGGCGATCATCAACTCGGTAAGGGTTCTTGCCCATAAGGTAAAGAAACCCAACGAGATGCTCGCTCTCCTGAACGAGAGCCTGTTCGAAAGCGAGACCTCCATCGAGGATTTCTTCCAGTACTCCACAGGCTTCTACGCGATCCTCGATCCCCACACGCTCAAGATGAGTTTCTCGATTGCAGGAAGCGAGAAACCTTTATGGTGGCATGCGAATCAGAAATTCCTGTCGCAGCTTGACGGTGAAGGACTCCCGCTCGGCATGTTCTCGAACACTGAATATTCCATCGAAAAAATCCAGCTTGAACCGGGCGATAAGATTATCTTCTTCACTGACGGTGTCACCGATGCGATCAACCCGGGAGGAATCCGCTACGGGAAACAGGCGTTCTCGAACTCGATCGAGAAAAACTGTCTCAGGGATGAGGATTCCCTCATCAATGCGCTTTTAGGCGATGTCGTAGAATTCCAGAACGGCGCGTCCCCGGTCGATGATATCGCGATCATGGTTATAGAAATCCTCGGTTCTTCACTTGAGGACGGCGAATTGAAAAAAAAGGGGGCGGCTTCGCTTGTCATAGAACCCGACAAGCAGGAATCCCAGGCTCCCCTGTTCCGTGATCATTAATCTGAATATGTAGTAAAATAGGAATTGTATGTCCGGTTATCTCCTACGCCTGATCTATTACATTGTGATCGCTTTCGTTATCGGCACGATAGCGCAATTAATCACGGGCTATCACAAGCATCGCACTTTCACTACCCTGATCCTCGGCTTCGCCGGTGTCATCGTCGGGGACTTCCTTTCCAATCACTTTAATCTTCCGGATATTTATTTTTTCGGAATCTCGATTTTCTGGTCGATCCTCGGAGCGATAATTTTCATTCTGCTGT
>CBDUUJ010000106.1:0-7949 GCA_965370205.1 uncultured bacterium | reverse complement strand
ACGAAGACAAAGATATCATTTTAGGTCTTTTTTTAAATTTGGAATTGGATTTCCTAACACACATGCTTGCAACAGCTCAATATGGTCTTCCTTTAGTTACAAGCACACCAGCATTAAACGCACAACTAATGTGGCACACTAATGAGGACATGTTAGTAAAGAGACACATCGATCTTCTAGATATTCGCAATTTGGCGCTTCCTTATGTTGAAAATATATCGCATGAAATTATGATTGAATTTAAAGAAAAGTATAAAAATTCACTAGTATTATTGCGGGGTGCATTACTGAAAATGGTCTCCTTGATTCGGAGTATTGACGATTGCAGTGAATTGGATTATGAGTTAGAAAAACTCCGTGCAACTGAAATTAATCCACACCTTGCTCTAATTGAGAAGAAGATTGAATCATCAGTGGAAAATTGGAGAAAAAAGGGCTATGGACTTCCAATTATAACATCATTAATAGCTCTTGGAGGCTATTACTTATTTGCGGAGCCTATTTCATTCAGTGTTTTGACAAGTGGGTCGTTTGTAGCAGCATTTCAAGCATGGTGGAATTCTCAGAAAGAAAGGAAAGATATTGAACAGGATGAATTTTTCTATCTGTGGCAAATTTCTAAGAAGAAGGGAAAGTAGGTAGCAGGGTGCCGGTGACAAGCGGAGTCTGGCTTCCAGCCGAACGAGCTTGTCGCCGTATCTTTCCCCACCTGAAAAATTCAACATTCCTGATGATGTTGAAATATTCCGATGTTATGCGATAATGAACAGGATGTCGCCCTTCCATAGGGGACTTGATGGGGTCAGTGAAAGAGGACACCCACAAGCTCGAAGACTCGCTTGTGGGCGGCACCCGGAGAATTAAAGAAAGCATTAATAGTTTAAACGAAGTCACCTCAATATAATCTGGAGTCAATGTCACGCATTAGCAAAGAAGGTTGAAGTAATCATGACAAAAGGAACTGCTGAAGAACCCGAAGTTTCGAGATCGAACGAAGGTAATAAAAGTAAGCTTGAGGAAGATGCTCTCAACATTGATGCGAATCAACTGATATTGAAAATCACTTTTAGTAAATCTCACTCGAAGTACTTCAAAGATGCTGTTCAGATTGCTAGAGAATTACCTAATTATAAAATCAGTGGCGAGGAAAACGAACAGACACATCGAGTGAAAGTTCAGCTTTCACTAGACGACTTGCAGCTATGGGAGCGAGTTCGGACACTGGCTCTGATAGTTAGGAACTGGAAGAAGAGTAAAATTGAGATTATAGGGATCCCGGTTAGGGATTTCATGGAGTTAGAGCGAGGCATTTCAGAGGTCCGGAATTGCTACAAACGATGGAGTGAAAGTGGAATCGGAGAAATGTACTGCTCTGGCAAAGACGCACCCGATGATGAAACGAGTTGCTTCGGATGTAGACTTGTAAAAGGGGTTACTTTATTAGGAAAACACAGCTATTCTTTCACGAATCTTAAATGGTATCAATTCGGTATGTTGTCCGATGACCTAATGACTTTTAAAGTGGAGAAGAATGAGATTTTACGAATCTGCAAGTTGCGAACGGATGACCACCTCTGTACAACTTGTCCTAGATTCAGTTGGGGACGTGTTAGGAAGGATATTTCAGAGCTTCCTGACACCATTATCCTTGACGAGTCTTCACCTTTCGAGGTGAAATACTCTGAGATCGACCCTTCTAAACATCTCGGGATTCAGCCCCGAGGCTGGTCGACTAGGTCTGCATATCCTCTTCATCTTGGAGATCATAGGGAAGACAAAGGTGAAGATACTACACAGCGAAATATTCCCTCCATCCAATATTCGGATGTCGCTGGTCAGGATGCCGCATTAGCAGAGATCAAAAACGTGGTTCAACTACCACTTATGCAACCTGAATACTTTGAAGAAATTGGAGTTGATCCCCCAAATAGTTTAATATTGTATGGTCCACCTGGTAATGGAAAGACGTTAATTGCCAAAGCTGTTGCTACTGAAAGCAAGGCCCATCTAGAGATAATCAGTGGTCCAGAGGGCCTATCTAAGTGGGTTGGCCAAAGTGAGGAGAACCTGCGCAGTGTGTTCCGACGAGCAAAAGAATTGGAGCCAAGCGTCATTCTAATTGATGAGATCGATGCTATTGCTCCAAATCGAGATACTAATATGCAGCAGCATGATGTGCGACTCGTATCTCAGCTCTTAGTTTTGCTTGATGGGTTGGAAGCACGGGGACGTGTAGTTGTCATTGCAACGACAAACCGTATCGAGGCAGTTGATCCAGCAATTCGACGTCCAGGTCGTTTCGATTATCATATTGAGGTCCCACTTCCTGACTGTAAAGGACGCGAGGCCATACTGGAGACATATTTCCGCAATATGAAAACAGCCCCAAAAGTCGATATTAATGCAATAGCAGAATCAACAGAAGGATTCTCAGGTGCAGAATTGGCAGCATTATCCCGGGAAACTGGTCTAGTAGCCATTAATAGGGGTTTGGATGATGGAATCGACTTGCAACACCTCATGATAATTCAAAAGGACGTTAAGATTGCACTTGAATCCATACGACTAAAACGAGTTACTGTGCTACTTGACTAAGCGCATTTCTGGTGATATACACAGGCGGGTGCAAATGAAACGCGGTACCTGTAGCTCAGTTGGTCAGAGCGCCTGACTGTGGATCAGGAGGTCGAGGGTTCAATTCCCTCCAGGTACCCCATAATTGCATTAGCTCCACAACCGAACTGTATCAGAGCCACAACCGAATTGTATCAGAGCCACAACCGAATTGTATCAGAGCCACGACCGTGAGGGAGTGGTTATTTGTTATTTTTGTCCGCTCCCTCACGGTCGCGGTTCTGAAATGTGGCGGGTCCGCTCCCTCACGGTCGCGGTTCTGATACATTTTTCTTCGAGAATATAATGGAGTTTTTATTGTACAATAGCCGCACGGTATATTTGCCGAAGGATTTATAAATATCTGAGGATTTATAAATGTCTAAAAAATACCAGGCCCCGAGGGGCACGATCGATTTTCTTCCGCCTGAGAGCGTGAAGCAGCTTCATGTCGAGGCTGTGTTCCGCGACCTTGCCGAGAACTACGGCTATCAGCCGATCCGGACGCCGATGTTCGAGCCGACCGAAATTTTCGCGCGCGGGGCAGGGGAGTCGAGCGACATTGTCTCGAAGGAGATGTACACGTTCGACGACAAGAAGGGGCGGAGCCTTACGCTGAGGCCGGAGGGAACTCCGGGAGTCGTGCGCGCGATGATCCAGGCGGGATGGAATTTCAGCCATCAGACAAGGCTGTATTACATCGGATCGATGTTCCGCTACCAGCGTCCGCAGAAGGGCCGGTACCGCGAGCATACCCAGGCCGGCGTGGAAATTATTGGCGCCGAATCGGTCACGGCGGATGTCGAGGTCATCAGTCTCGCGGTGAATTTCCTGACCGCATTGGGACTGGAGAATTTGAGAGTTTTAGTTAATACGATCGGGTCGGCTGAGGATCGAAACGCGTATAACGAGGAACTGAAAAAATTCATCGATTCAAATCATGACGGATTCTGTCCCGACTGCCATTTTCGCGCGGAGCATAATCCGATGAGGGTTTTCGACTGCAAGGTTCCGGAATGTCATGAGACTCTGAAAGACGCGCCGGGAATTCATGACGCGCTATGCGATGAATCGAAATCGAGATTCGAAACGCTGAAGGAGCTTATCGGGGAGGAGGAGATCGCGGTTGAGGTTGACCCGAAACTTGTCAGGGGACTCGATTACTACACGCATACGGTTTTCGAGGTGATGATGGAGGGCAAAACGGGTCAGCAATCCAGTTTGATGGGCGGCGGACGGTACAACCATCTTGTCGAGCTTTACGGCGGACCTCCGACACCCGCGATGGGATTCGGCGCGGGTATGGAGCGGATTGCCGAGGCTATCGACTGGACCGATCTTGAGGACCTTATCGCGCCGGAATGCGATGTCGCGATTATCGCGCTTGGCGAACAGGCTATGGGAATCGGAACGACAATCGCGGATGTTCTCCGCAACATGGGGATAGTGGCGCATATCGATCATCAGGGGAAGTCGTTCAAGAATCAGCTCGGTCAGGCAAGCTCGCTGAAGGCGTCGCTTTCGATCATACTGGGTGAAGATGAACTCGAGGAGGGAATCGCGATTCTGAAAGATATGGATTCCGGCGAGCAGGAAAAAGTTCCGTTGAGTTTGGTGGTAGAATATGTAATACAGTCGTTTGTCGGCGGGGATGAGATCAAGCTGAATTGATCGCCCCCCCCCCTTTAATTCCCCCCCGCAAGCGGGGGGGAGGTGATGACCCCGTTCGTTATGAAATTTTTTATACAAAAGTGAAAGAGAGATGCAAAGCTGTTCTAAAAATAAACGACATCCGATATAGATCGAGATCCTAATATTTATAAGTGGACTGTGGGATTTATTTTATCCATCAACGGCGCATGCGGGAAAGATGATTCTCGAACACCAGTGAGAGCTTGCGATGGGATACACATTTTTTCGCGGATCGTTCGACCTCGGCGATATCGACCATGACGGAATCGACGAGATGGTGATCGGCGACGACGAGGGCGGATATCACGTTTATCGATTTACCCATGCCGGATTTGTCCCGATCTGGATCAACGATCCGATTATCGAGGACGGCTACATAGTCGCGGTTGAGATTCTTCACGATAATGTGCCGGGAATCCGTCCGCAGATTCTGCTTCTCGATTCGGACGGCACGCTTCACCAGATACAGTACAACAGCTATTTTTTCGAGGAGACCGCGACATATCCGGATTACAGAAAGCCGGATGAATCGGGTCGACTTGTGGTCACCGGAATAATCGGCGGCGCGGTCGGATCGATGGGCGGTAGATCGGTCTTTATAGCAATTCCTGATTTTGCTGAAGAAGAAATACCGCCGGAAGATACTGAGGAAATACCTGATCCTGAAATTCCCGATTCTGAAATTCCTGAGGATGAACTTGATGAGCAAGGATATGAATGGTTCGGGATGACACTTTACCGGCTGACATCCGAAGGGCTTGTCGAGCTGACCGACTCGGAGATGGCGGAGCTTCAGGATGGCGATGTTTATTTCATCCAGGAATTAAATGAATACGATATTAATGAGATTAAATCGCTTGGATCGGATATCGCCGGAGTATACCCATCGGTTGGTTACAGGTCCGACCGCGTGGGGCTTGCCGATCTCGACAGTGACGCGCTTCTCGAACTCCTGGTCTCGGTCGGCGATCCGGACCGTCCGATTGACCGGCTTGAGATCTACAAAAATGAAGGCGGCGAGTTCATGGTGAAAATCACTCTTGAACTTCCGCTTCTGAACGAAATGGTTCTGGGCGATGTCGATGGCGACGGTTTCACCGAGATTGTCGGGCTGACTTTCGACGGCGAGGTTCTTGTCTACCAGTACGATCCTCTCACGGTTGAATTGAGCGACGAGACAGGGATCGACTGGGATTATCCGCATAAAATAATTGACGAAACGATCTGGGTCAGCCTGTCAGGTTTCGAAAAACTCGGCTGCACGGTGGTCGAGGGGGAAGAGTCGAGCGAGGTCAGGTATGGGAACCTGGCTGTGACGATAGACAGGGATGAAAATATACTGAGATGCGGCGACGAGGTCCTTCTGGATGAACTGCCGAATGATGCGCTAGAATTTGTTCCGTATCTGCCTCTGCTTTCAACACTTGAATGTCTCGGATTCCATTACACGGTCGATCCCGACCGGGATCTGGTTGTCGTGGAGATTGAAGAGTGACATCTCCTTCCATACAAGCTCCATCAAGACGAAAATTTTATCCGTTCGCAATACTCTGGGTGGTTCTTTATCTTGTCTGCCTTTGCCTGACATGTGTAAAGGGCATTCCGATTATCGTTGGCGACATCCTCACTTTCGGGCTTGGAATTCCGCTTACGGTTCTTGTGGTAATGGATTTTTCCTCGCACATCCCCGGAAGAAAAACAACATTATTCATCGTGCTTGCGGCATTGGCCTGGTGGATTGCGACAATGCTTCTCGTGCGAGCCGAATTCGACTGGCGAATCTGGCATTCGCTGAACACGGTCACGCTTCTGTGCATAACGTTCACACTCGGTTTATGGCTTGCGGGAGAGCTTGAAAAAGCCGGACATATGATTCTGCTTGGGATTCTCGGGATGCTGGTCGATGTCTGGAGCGTTTTCCAGGGACCGAGCAAGAATGTCGGGCAGGCGATAACCGAGCACGTCGTCCAGCAGTTTGAGACAGGAGTATGGCATCCGCCTCCGGTGGTTGAATTTCTGCTTCTGAGCTGGCCGCAGCCGGGGTCGGATTTTATAATGCCGCTGCTCGGATTCGGGGATCTGGTATTCATCGCGATTTTCCTGGGGGGCGCGCGGCGGTTCGGGCTGTCGATTCCAAGAACGGTGTTTCTCCTGCTTGCGGGACTGGCCCATTCCTTTGCACTTGCGTTTTATTTTCAGATCCCGATTCCCGCGCTTCCGTTTATCTGCGGATTTTTTATCATCGGAAATTTCAGAAATGTTTCAGTTTCGCGAAAAGAATGGATATTAACGCTGGTTATCTGCGGTGTGGTGATTATCATTGGGTTATTGAACTGGTTAATTAATCTTGTTTCCGCTGGATAGATATATTTCAGGAAACGGAGCAGATGCAACATGACCTGGATGAACGAAGATTTTGAGGACCTGGACAACCCCGCGACCTATGCGGTCGACCCGTCGGGTGTGTACAACTGGATCGAACAGGGTTATCAAAAACTTGAGGATGGACGAAAAAAATACTTTGATAATCCTCTGCCGGAAATCGAATCAGACGGGGACATCCGCGAGGTCCTGATATGCGGTATGGGCGGAAGCGCGATCGCGGGCGATATCGCGTATTCCATCGTGGCGCATGCCCTGCCGGTTCCGCTCCGTGTGATACGGGGTTACCAGATTCCGGCAAGTTTAAACAAGCATACACTCCTGATCGTTATCAGCTATTCAGGGAATACAGAGGAAGCGATCTGGGCATATTCGCAGGGTCACAATCACGGCGCATGTGTGGTGGGCATTACAACAGGCGGAGGGATTAAAGAATTATCGGATCGTCACAGATGCCCACTTGTGGTACTTCCGTCCGATTATCCCGCTCCAAGGCTTGCACTCACGCATCTCCTTCCGGCGGTTCTTTCGGTACTTGCCGGGAAATTCGACGGGCTTGATTTTATCGATGAAGCGCTTGCGGACGCGGTTACGTCACTTAAACATGAAAAAAAAAGGTATTCGCGGGATCTCGAATTCGGGAAGAATTTCGCCAAGAGCCTTGCATATGATATCCATAACACATTTCCCGTCATTGTATCGTCGGAATTAACCTGGCCTGTGGCGATGAGGTTCGCGGCGCAATTGAATGAGAACGCCAAATGGCCGGCGCACGTGTCGGTGATCCCGGAGATGAACCATAACGAGATTGTCGCATACGCTCAGGCGGGTCCCGCGACAAAAAAACTTGGTGTGCTGTTCCTTCGCGATAAGGAGGATCATCCACGCGTACAGTTCAGGCAGGATTTCACACGTGAACTGATCAAGGATCGGGTTTCGTGGATTCATCAACTGAAAGGGGAGGGGAAAACAGCTCTTGCCCGGCTGATGACGATGCTCCAGACCGCTGACTACACGAGCTATTATCTTGCGGTTGCGCGGGGACTCGATCCAATGAATATCCGCGCGATAGATATTCTGAAGGATCGTCTGGGGAAATTGAAGTAAATAAAGTCATGATATATCCCTGGAAAAAGTGATAACCCGTAGAACAGCACGGGACTGTTGAGGAAAGCACAATACTTCTCAATTTATAGAAATATAAAACTATGCCGCCCACAAACTTAATCCTGTCTCGACCGGTTTTTTATTAATCTGCGGGT
>CBDUUJ010000105.1:0-7951 GCA_965370205.1 uncultured bacterium | reverse complement strand
CATATTTAAATAAAAGTTGCCAGAAATGGAAAAATAGCTACGTAACTGTCCTAATCCAGCACGATATATTCGCCATCTCTCGTGAATCCGTGCAACTCACCGTTGACGATCACTTCCGTTACTTCTTGACCGGGTAATCTTATCCCCGATACATCTGACTCGGTTACGATCTCAATGACAGCGCCCTGCAAGTCGGAATCCGTTACCGTGACCTCAATGGCTTCAATGATACTCGGAGCAGTGAAGAACTCGAATCCATCGAACCCAAGATAATCGGAGTTAAGCAGAATTAACCCGCCTTCATCGCCATCCACATTACTGATATGCGCGACATCGCCTCGGAATTTATATTCCCCGAATGTGACGATATCCCCCGTGTCGCCTGTCTCCAGGAATACATCAGTATGTCCGGGGAATTCGATTTCATAACCGATATTCTGCCTGTTTGCGCGGTCGGTTTCATCTGCTTCAAGAGTAGTGACTGTGATTTCTGGAGTTTCAGTTCCCTCATACGGGAATAAAAGAACCTGGTACTGCTTGAACGCCAGTCCTTCCTGGTGCAGGGAAATATACTGGGCATCCTCGACTATACCATCCGGTGATGCCATCGGCCCGATACTTTCAATGATCTCAACTTCATCGGCATTGAGCGGGATAAGAGCAATATTCGCGTCTTCATTGGAAGTATCGATCCGTTTTGTCTGCTCGTCGATTTTAAGATCCGTCGGCTGGAAATGACCGAGCCAGTCGAATTCATGATATCCGCTCGTCTGGAAACTCGTCCCGTACCAGGATGGACCCGGAAGGAAGTCGGTGACAATCCAGTATTCAGGTTTGACGAACAGAACCCGTCGATTATGAAGGACACCGATCCAGCGGTAACCGTCGCTGATGCCGTCCGCGAAATCGTAATTCTCGCCCGTCCACCACTGAATCAATCTGTTGTTCACGCACTTGCGCATGCTTCTTGAATCGACCATTACAGTGTTGTGGGCGATAGTCTGCTTGTACCATCGCTTGGAGATATCCGCCTCATACGAGCCGCCCCTGCCGCATTCTGTGAAGACCGGTCGTCCATATGCCCAGAGATTGATAGTGCCGAAATCGGGATGCGCATGCCACGCCTCGTCCCATCCGAAGTCGAAGAACATGTAATTTGAATCCAGCTCCCACGATTCACGCATTACAGCCCAGCCGGTGTCGGGAAGGAGAATGGATGTGTATGACGGCTGTTCCGGCACGACCTGATTATAGGCATCGAGGATTTCATCCGGATTTGTCCAGTAAGTTTCCGCTGTCTGCACGACATCTTCCGGATAACGCTCGGCGAAATATTTCATTGTGGGATCGCCAAACTCAAGCGCGCCTTTGATCACTGTATTCTTCAGGAAAGTGCCGTCGGCTCCTATTCCGTTGTCGCCACAGGGGACATAACTTCCCGTCGGCGGCAATATTTTTACAGCCCAGTGATACATTGATTCCCATTTTCTCAGGAATTCATCGGGTATCTCTACTCCCGTTTGACGAACAAGCCTGATAGTTCTGTGATATTGATTAATCACACCGGCTGCATAGCCAACCGAGGTTTCATTGTGAGTGCCGTCATCGTAGATTTCCTTATCCACGTGCTCCATGATCAGTTTCCATGCCTGATCGCGCCAGACATCGGTTCCCTTAAAGGATGGGAAATATGTCCCTATTGAAAAGAGGACTTCACACTGGTGGGTCTGCCAGTTAGAGGGCATGAAGACATCGTTGCAGAGATAAAGATAATTCGCGGTTTCCAGAACGGACTTATAAGTATTAAATATTTGATCCCTGTCAAGCCCTGAATCGATCAGGTCGATAAGCCAGTATTCGGTTCTGCACAGGGTGGAACCGATATTGCCGGCTGCAAGTGTGCGCCAGTACGGCATCCAGACAAATGAAATATACATTTCCGGACGCTGCGCGGGCGGACGATATGTCTCGAACCAGTGATCGAACATCACGATCCATGCCTCGGCGTATTTGATATCATCTGTGTAAATGTAAGCGCGTTCGAGCTGGTACATAATCCCAAAGAGTGAAAATCTCATCCCGGGACGGCACGCGGGGAAATCGGGATCGAGCATTATCCCGTCAGCCGCGATCACCGCAGCGTCACCGGCTTCATCTGAGAATGCGGGATAATCAAGATGATAAGGCCTTGGGCGGGTCGCCTGATAATTAAAATACTGCTCCTTCGCCTCGGCGAAATTGCCGGTTTCCACCGCCGCACTCACGGATTCAAGACCCGGATAATCCAGATCGATGCCATTGAAGAATTCAGCATCCTCCATGATCGGAAGAGTGGGAGTGTAGCCGTACTTAGCTCGCCATTTCTCGACGAACTCGTTTGTGTAGCGATACCTGCTGAAGAGTTTGACATCCATGTTCCAGTCGGAGTCAAGCTCGATATACGGCTCGTCAACGTAGATTACCTCCTCCTGTTCAAATGGAGATAACGCCTCGGGTGGGACACGAACTCCCTGCCCGCCGTCGGGGTAGTCCATTGTGTAGTGAACATCGGCTTCCGTGTAGTGCATATTGGCTCCCCGCAATGAGGAATAGCCGACAAACGCAAGTGAAAATAATAGGGTTGCAATAACAACCGCGGTAATACGAGTCATTTCAGCCTCCGGTTAATTAATTAATAAAATGATCCTCTCGGAATCAGATTAAAATATATGCATCCGGTATTGAATCCGGATACGATAATTCCGGCGCAGAATTATACTACATTTAATTCAATAAAGGCGGGGATAATCTTGATACAGGGGACCGGCACACGATCTATTAAGACCTTACCACTTGAAATCCGGTCCCAGAACAAACTGCCTGGCTCCGATCTCCTTATCGAGCTGGTAAAGACCGTTCCTGCTGTCCCCGATGAGTTTCAGTTTCTGTACCATCTCGTCAGCGGTGACCTCCTCCTCGATCTGCTCCTCGACAAACCAGTTCAGAAGCCCGACCTCGGACTCGAAATCATTTTCCTCACGGGCGATTTTCATCAATGAATGAATGCAGCCGGTTATGTGCTGTTCATGCTTGTAGGCAGCCTCGAATGCGTCCAGCGGAGAGTCCCACTTCGACGGTGGTTTGGCGATATCTAAAAGCTCGACAGCACCTCCGCGCTCGAGTATGTGATGGAAAAATTTCTGGCCGTGAGAGACCTCCTCCATCGCCTGTACCCTCATCCAGTGGGCGAATCCCGGAAGGTTCTCCGAATCGAACCAGGCGGCCATCGAATAATACAGCCAGGCTGAAAAATATTCCTCCTGGATCTGCTTATTCATTTGCTTATGAAGTTTACTGCTTAATTTCGACATGTTTTTCTCCTCCGTGTTTTTAACTGAACTTGTAAGCGGTATATCTATCCTTCGGGATCCTTTTTAAGACAGAGGAACCATTCAAGGCAATAATAATCATCCCCCTCTGCGTCAAATCGATCCTTCACATCTCCGCATGATCCGGGAGTCGGGATAATGACATCGTCGCCCGGATTCCAGTTAGCCGGGGTGGCTACGCCGTGCTCAGTTGTACGCTGAAGAGCAATCAGCAGGCGCTTTATCTCATCCATATTTCGACCAGCGGAAAGTGGATAGTAGAGAATCGCCCTGATTGTTGCCTCAGGATCAATAATAAATACTGCCCTGACAGCCTGCGTTGTAGATGCCTCCGGCTGAAGCATCCCGAATCTCTTCGAGACCTCCATCGTGAGATCGCTGATAACCGGGAACATTACCTCGACATTCTTCATTCCCTTGAATTCGATCTTCTCATTTATCGTCCTGAGCCAGGCGATATGAGAGAATGTCGAATCAATTGAGAGCCCAAGCAATTCGCAGTTAAGCTTTTTGAACTCATCTGCCATACTCGCGAATGTTATGAATTCAGTCGTGCATACCGGTGTGAAATCGGCGGGGTGCGAGAAAAATATCACCCATTTCCCTTTGTAATCATCCGGGAATTTGATTGTTCCCTGGGTTGTCTCAGCCTCGAATTCGGGAGCTTTCTCACCGATTAGAGGTATTCTTGTTTCTTCGTGTCCGCACATGTTCTTGTCTCCTTCTTTCTCCTGTTTTTTTGTTATTGTTATTCAATTGTGATCTAAGCGTATGCCTGATCCTGCAAACTGCCTGTTCCGGCCATCAAACATTTTTCAATGAAAGCCTTATCATCCAGTTCATCCCTGATCCCAAAGCGGGTGAGTGCAAAATCGTACTTAACAGGATCGTTCGGATTTATCTTCCTGAAAAAATCAGTTACTTCAATCACAGTGCGTAAATCGGCCTGCTTACGATCGGTTATTCCAGGCGACCGGCAGATTCTGTGCATGTGAACGTCAAGCGGGACTAACAACATGGATGGAGAAACATCTTTCCATCCGCCCGGATCGACATCATCCTCGCGAACCATCCATCGAAGAAATAAATTCAATCGCTTGCACGCGCTTTTTCGGGATGGATGCGGAAGCAGAAAACTTAATTCACTTCCCGCCTCATGCGATATTTCATCCACGAGATGGCAAAGTCCGGGCAGGATATTTTCATCGGTGTCCGACATTCCCGCCATGAAACAATTCCCAATCGATCCATAACGCCTGATTACTCGCCCAGCTCCGTAAAGCATCGACGCAAGTTCCTCACCGGATGTAAATCGATGTTTGAAATCCTGGAATGTCCTCTGAAGATTATCCCTTGATGAATCGTGCAGGAATTGTCCGGGTTCGGGCATGCGCTCAAGTACTTTCGAGACGCTTTTAAGAATCTGCGCGACCCGTCCATAAGCCAGCGACGATGCTGTCAGCCCGACAATCTCACGGTCGAGCGGGTCGGGAAAATCGTACAGAAATTCCAGCGGATCGGGATGCACGAATTTCCGATGATTGTACGAATGATAGAGCATATCCAGTTTTGCTCGGTCGATCATAGCGGGTCAATCATCCACTGGCGAGAAATTATCCTTGCCAACTCCGCACTCAGGGCAGGTGAAATCATCGGGAAGGTCCTCAAAAGACGTGCCGGGCTTGATCCCGTCATCCGGAAGACCCACCGCCGGATCGTAAATCCAGCCGCAGATATTGCATACGTATTTTTTCATCTCTATTTCTCCTTGAAATTGGTTTTTATCTACTGACTCATTTCCACTGCTTTCTCAGCAAGCATTTTTCCTGCCGCGACGCATTCATCCAATACTCCAGACGTCGGACGGTACTGCGCCTTCAACGGATCGCGAAGGATCTCCCATTTCATTGATTTCAGCCACTCGTCGATTGACTCCGGACCGCCCTCACCCCATCCATATGAACCGAACGAAAATCCGGCCTTATTGACGGGTCTCAACCCCTTCAGGTATGTCAGAACCGCTCCCGCCATCGGCATCATTCCCTGGTTAAGAGTTGATGAACCAAACGCGACAGTTGCCGTGTCGAGAATTTCGGTCGCGATCCTGGTCAGGTTCGATTTCCGGATGTCGATCAATTTAACTTCCACACCGGGAATCGATGCGCCCTCCACAATCGCGCGCGCCATCATGCCGGTCGAGTTCCACATCGTGTCATAAATTACAAGCACTTTCGATTTCGGACGGCCCGCCGACCAGTCCGTGTAAGCCTCAAGAATCTTCGGGATATGGCTCCGCCAGATAACTCCATGACTTGGCGCGATGATCTCAATATCAAGCTCAGCGGCTTTGGGCAGCAGTTTCGCGACGAGCCCGCCGTACGGCATGACAATGTTCGCGTAATAGATTTTCGCTTCCTCCATCACGGTGCCAAGATCGACCTCATCGTCAAATCGCTGCGATGACGTGAAATGCTGCCCGAACGCATCCATTGAAAAGAGCAGTTTTTCTTCTGGAATATATGTGAACATCGACTCCGGCCAGTGCACCATTGGGGTCTCGATAAAATGAAGCGTGCGTTTGCCGAGCGAAATCGTATCGCCGGTTCCAACGATTTGAAATTTCCAGCCGGACGTATCGTAATACATCGACAGAACGTCCCGGCATTTCTTATCGCATACGAGTGTCGCATTGGTCAGAGCCTGCATCACTCGTGGCAGACCTCCAGTATGGTCCGGTTCGGCGTGGTTGCAGATAATGTAATCCACTTTTTCAGGAGCGGTGTACCGTGCGATATTCCCAAGAAGATGTTCCACAAACGGAGCCTTGACAGTGTCGATAAGCGCGGTTTTATCGTCGCGGATCAGGTAGGCGTTGTAGGTTGCGCCACGGTCGGTGTTGTATCCGTGGAAATCGCGGACGGTCCAGTCGATATATCCCACCCAGTCGATATTTTCACGTAACGTCGTATCCATATGACTACCCCCAATAGAGGTTTTTTAAATTCACCATGGTTCCGTGAGAAGCTCGAAATGCGCCTGCGGATGCAGACACGCCGGGCAGACCTCGGGAGCCTCTTCACCTTCATGAATGAAACCGCAGTTGTCGCACTTCCAGACGACTTTTGCATTTTTCTTGAAAACAGTTCCTGCCTCGATGTTCGCGAGCAGCGCAAGGTAACGATTTTCATGATTCTTTTCGGCCACAGCGATTGCCTCGAATGTCTTCGCGATATCCTCGAAGCCTTCCTCTCGCGCGATGACCGCGAATTCCGGATACATGGTCTCCCACTCGTAATGTTCGCCGCCCGCCGACTCCCTGAGATTTTCCGCGGTGGTCCCGATTACTCCGGCTGGAAAGGCTGCCTGTATCTCGACCTCGCCGCCCTCAAGGAATTTGAACAATCGTTTGGCGTGTTCCTTTTCCTGTCTTGCGGTCTCCTCGAATATTTTCGAGATCTGAACGAAGCCGTCCTTCTTCGCCTGGCTGGCGAAATATGTGTAGCGATTCCTCGCCTGCGACTCGCCCGCAAATGCGGTGAGCAGATTTCTCTCTGTTTTTGTTCCTTTTATACTTGTCATTGTGTATCTCCTTTTTTTCTTTACAATATGTTTCAATAAATTTCGACATGATTTCGAGGATATAATTCTGGGATATATTCGGGGACATCTCATTTCGTCCTCGAAATGCAGGTGTCCCCTTATATTAAGAAAATCTATCCTGATTTCCACAATCCATGAAGATTACAGAATTCCCGAGCGATAATCCCCTCCCCCTCAATATGAAACACAGCTTCCGGAGCATTACCTGGATTGAGAAATTGCCGATAGGCTTTTCCATCCACGATAACCTCAATCCACTCAATGAAATGCTTCTCCTCCATCGGATGAGCGACCTCGCCGACCGTGACCTTCACGCCCCCGTCGATTTTCTCCACAACAGGGACATGTTTCTCGGTCGCAGCGTCGGTGGTGTTCTCGGTGAGCAGCTCCATCGGCACACCGCAGCAGACCAGCTCGCCGACGCCGCCATGAAGCACCTCTACGATATTCCCACATACATTGCATTTGAATACCTGTAATTTCTTTGCTGTCATTTGTCTTTCTCCCTTCATCTCCTTTGTTATTTTTGTTTCTTAGAGATTTTTTTCTTTTTACACTTCGGGCAGATCCCGTAGTATTCCAGTTGAAATCCGAGGATCTCATACCCGTTAACATTCTCAAGATCACGATCGACCGGTTCATCCGGCATCTCGCTGATATCATCCACCCGTCCGCACTCCACGCAGCGAACGTGATAGTGCTCGGTAATGTCGCCGTCAAATCTTGCCTGTCCGCCGCTGATCCTTATCTTATTGATGATTTCGTCCTCGGTCATCAATTCAAGATTTCGATACACCGTTCCGAGGCTGATCTTCGGCAGCTTTTTCCGTACGATTTCATACAGCTCGTAAGCTGTCGGATGGCATGTAAGTTTCCTCAGTTCTTCAAGGATAACCTGTCGCTGCCGGGTGCTCCGATGGATTTTTTTTGGTTTCATCTCGGATAAGCCTAAATAATAATAATTACTATTATCATTAAATTTC
>CBDUUJ010000104.1:0-7953 GCA_965370205.1 uncultured bacterium | reverse complement strand
TTGAAGATGACACACCACAGTTCCTTTTCAACTACGCTATCGATGCATCCTGGACTAAACCCGACCCATCGGGCGCGCCCGATTTTGAAATCGACAGTTTCGGTCCGGGAGCGCAATGCCAGGAAGCATATCATCTGAGTGTAAACACAAATGACACGACAGCATGGTATGAGGGAGGAGATTCAGGAGGAGACGTTCACATCGAGCTTGAGGTCTTCGACTGGCAGGGTGCGGTTAATTCGACCGGGGTTCCGGGTGAATTATCAGCGATCCGGGTTGAATCTCCCGCACTGGCATCTCCAATCGACATCCTTACCCTCGCGGTTGCGTCTCCGGGAACTCAGGCGACATCATCAGTATTTGATGTGGACCTTGACGAAACCTATTTCAACATAACTGAATCGGGGGACTTCCCGATGATGCTGAGTGTCGAGTCGGCATCCCCCGACTCCTACCAGCCACAGCTTGTCGGCGGTGAGAATTTCATATTCCCGGATGGTCCACTTGCGGCGTATATCTTCTGTTCGTTTCACGTGGACGACGAGCAGTCTTTTGTTCCCGCAGACGATGTAACCGGAGACGTAACTCTCGCCGTTGAACGTGACGGAAGCCTTGGAATCACAGGATTAACTCTCGACTGGACGGATAACGGGTCACCGTTCTATGCAATTTACACCGACGACAATCCCTATGACGGCATGGACCCTGATATTTTCGTCATGGAGGTACCATCAAATACCGCGCTTATTGACACAACAGCATGGCCTGATTTCTCGACAAACGGCGCGTATGTGTTCGGTGTGAAAGGAAGAACAGTGAGCGGACTTCCGGCAAGTGATTCACCCAATATCAGCCAGCTTGCGTTTGTCGATATGGAGGATTTCGATGGCGGCACGAACCCGGTACCGTGGATTCAGGGATACAGGGAGATCGATTATAAATGGGAGGAACAGACTCCGGGTCAGATCGACGCCTCTACCTCAATACGGCACAATCCCACATGCCCTGCGTTGCAGTGGGCGGTGTTGGCATCGGATATTATTCCACCAGTTGCCGACAGCGCAATGGCATTCATCGAATTCGCGCATATTTCGAGTTTCATCTCTTCTGATGCGATATATAAAGCATATATGGCTGGTCATACACGCACCGGCTTAGCGCCTCCAATAGGCACAAGTACCTTTGTTGAATTTGACAACTGGGACTACACCTCAGTAATAGATGGGACTTTCAACTACGATAACCCCGAACCAGGTACCGGGCTTATTGCTTTAAACAATGCTTTCGGGTATGAACTCCCTAATATTGAACGCGGCTGGAAGTTCAACCATGGACCCCACGGAACTGCAGCCCTAACAAGGATCTCGAAACCGTATTTCATCAATCATGCCGGAGATACCCGCGCCGGGGTCGGCTGGGGACGGTCTCAGTATCACATCTACAACACTGACTGGGCGGAAATCGACGAAATCGCCGTTGTGATTCATTGAATCTTCCGACTTGTTCACAGTGAATGACAATAAATGACGGGACAATCCACCAGATTGTCCCTCTTTTATTATCAGTTTAATTTACCTCTCAGCTTATTACCAAAATCACTTGACATCCTTTCCGCGAGTGTTATCATCATCCTTCCCTTATTGACACCTCCGCCGAGTGCCGATGCCCGGCGGTTGGATTTTTTATCTACGGAGACAACAGTGAAAATACAGGAACATCACGCACGAGATATCTTCCGAAAATACGGACTTCCAATACCACCCTACGGAATCGCAACCACTCCGGACGAAGCCAAAAAACTTGCCGGGGAATTTGATTCTCAAGTTGTAATCAAGGCGCAGGTTCTTGTCGGCGGACGCGGCAAGGCAGGCGGTGTGAAACTCGCGAACAACCCTGATGAAGCCGCAAAAAAAGCCGGGGAAATCCTCGGCATGGACATCAAGGGCCTGACCGTGGAAAAAGTCATGGTCGCGAAAGCGGTTGATATCGATAAGGAGTTCTACATCGGAATCACACTCGACCGCGACCGCAAAAAACATGTCGTGATCGCATCCCCGGCAGGCGGTGTCGATATCGAGCTCGTCGCAGAGAAGACCCCGGAGAAAATCGGCAAGGTCTGGATCGATCCCGCGTACGGACTTCACCAATACGAAACACGCAGGATGCTTTTCGAAGTCGGGTTCGATAAAAAAGTCGCCGGAAAAGCGGCGGGTATTATCCAGAAACTCTACCAGTGCGTTCTCGATCACGACTGCTCACTCGCCGAGATCAATCCGCTCGTTCTTTCACCGGACGGAAAAATCTGGGCGATTGACGCGAAGATCAACTTCGATGATTCCGGACTTTACCGTCATCCCGAACTTCAGCCTCTCCGTGAATCCGAGGACACCGACCCAATCGAAAGAGAAGCGCACTCACGCGGACTTACATATGTGAGGCTTGACGACGGAAACGTGGGGATCATCGGAAACGGCGCGGGCCTGGTGATGGGCACTATGGACGAGGTCAAGCGGTTCGGCAAAGGAATCGCGAAACCCGCGAATTTTCTCGACATCGGCGGCGGCGCACAGGCGGAAGTGGTCAGGAACTCGATTGAGGTCGTCCTGATGGATCCGAACGTGAAAGCGGTTCTGATAAATGTGTTCGGCGGGATCACCCGTTGCGATGAGGTCGCGAAGGGAATCCTGCAGGCGGTCGAGGGTGTCGAGCTGAAAGTCCCGATGATAATCAGGCTTGCCGGAACGAACGAGGTCGAGGGCCGGGAAATTCTGAAAGATTCCCCATTCGATGTGATCGAATCGCTCGACCAGGCAGCGGATAAAATCGTCGAGTGGGTGAGTTGAGCTTGACATGTCAACAAAAGATGAAAGCGCAATAATTCGTAGAACAGCACGGCAGTGCGTCTACATTATCGCGACTTTTGAAATATAAGACGCACTGCCGTGCTGTTCTACGGGTTTTCATTCTGCACACGTAATATGTCGAAAAGGAAAACATCATGAGCATAATCATTGACGAAAACACAAAGGTCCTCGTACAGGGCATCACCGGACGCGAGGGAATGTTCCATACCCGTCACATGGTTGAATATGGCACGAAAGTGGTCGCGGGTGTGACCCCCGGAAAAGGCGGACAGATGATGGACGACATCCCGGTGTTCGACACATGCTCCCAGGCTGTCAATGAGACCGGCGCGAACGCCAGCATGATTATCGTCCCGGCTGCTTTTGCTGCGGATGCCGCACTGGAAGCCATCGACGCGGGATGCAAGGTGGTCGTGATAATCACCGAGGGAATTCCGGCGCAGGACATGATCGAGGTCTATCACCGCTCAAAAGCCGCCGGCGTGACACTGATCGGCCCCAACTGCCCCGGAATTATCTCCGCCGGAAAATGCAAGATCGGAATCCTTCCGCAGGATATTTTCACTCCCGGACCGACTGGAATTGTCTCCCGCTCCGGAACACTGACCTACGAGATCGTCGATTCGCTCACAAAGGCCGGTATCGGACAGACGACGGTTATCGGTGTCGGTGGAGATCCGATCATCGGCACGACATTTAAGGATGTGCTCAGGGATTTCGATGCCGATGACGAAACGAAAGTTATCGTGCTGGTCGGAGAGATCGGCGGAAGCGATGAACAGGAAGCCGCCGAAATCATCAAGACCATAAAGACACCGGTCGTCGGATTCATCGGCGGGCGCACGGCTCCTCCGGGCAAACGTATGGGCCATGCCGGTGCGATTGTCAGCGGAAAAAGTTCAACCGCTGACGCGAAAGTGGAAGCTCTCGAATCTGTCGGTGTTCCGGTCTGCGACACTGTCGGCGAGATCACGACCAAAACCATGGAAATACTCGGCGTGAGATTATAATTTGCAGCGCGACGGGGATATTAATGCATTGCAGTAGCTTTAATGCGTAGTAAAATCTTTATTGCATTGCAGGAGTTTATGTGCTTTGCAGGAGTTTAAGTGCATTGCAGGAGTTTATGTGCATTGCAGGAATTTATGTGCATTGCAGAAATTTTAATGCAACGCAAAAGCTCTAATGCTTTGCAGAAGTTTTAAAAATAAAAAATACAAAATTCCGGTATCCCACCCTTTAGGGTGGGTCTCTTTCCGACAAGGATCATATCTCGAGTGCGAGTGATACAATAATGGACTGGAACTCAAGAATTTCCGATTTCATCATTAACCACAGGAACACTATCGGCAACCCCAGCCGTCGAAAAATGATCGTTGACGCTGTCGATGCCCGGGAAGCCATGGTGTCCGAATCCGGCGCGCTTGCCACTTGGACACCTGTGGAATCCACCGGGAGAAGTCCCCTGGACACGGTAACCGTCCGACGTCCGGAAAGCGAAGACACGATCGACTGGGACTCGTCGAACAATATTCCCATCGATGAGGAAACCTTCGACATGGCAATGGGGGACGCCCTCGCGATCCTGGCAAGGAAGCCGAATCTGTATGTCACGAATCGATCCCTCGGAGCCGACTCCAGCTATGCCCTGCCGGTTAGAACCATCACCGATCACGCTCTCACCGCTCTATTCACCGACAATATGTTCCGGCGGATTCCACCGGATATTAAAGACAGCGTTTTCGCCGATCGACCTTTCCAGCTTGTTGTCGTTCCTTACAATAAACTCGATCCCAAACGATATGCCGGACGCCTGCGAAAAATGCCCCAAAGTCCCGCTTCCGACATGATCGTCGCGTTAGACTACGACCGCGGTCTCGGTGTAATCATCGGTTCCGCTTATGGCGGCAGTGTTAAAAAATTGATGTTCACCGTGATGAATTACCTTCTTCCCGCCGAGGGCATCCTTCCCCTGCATTGCTCGGCAACCGAAGGCCCGGACGGCGACTCGGCGCTTTATCTCGGCCTGTCCGGAACAGGCAAGACCACTCTCTCAGCCGATCCCAGAAGAGCGCTCCTTGGCGACGACGAGCATGGCTGGGGAGATAACGGGATCGCGAATTTTGAAAATGGATGCTACGCTAAATTTATCGATATTTCCGCGGAAAAAGAACCGGAAATCTACAACGCCGTCATGCACAAAGATGATTTTCTCCTTCATGGCGCGATCGTTGAAAATGCGATGATCTATCCATCGGGCGCTTTTGATTTTAATGACGACCGGTACACTCCAAACTCCCGGGCTAGTTATCCGCTAAGATATCTAACCAACATCAAGGAAAGCTCGACCGCCGGGCATCCAAAAACGATTCTCTTCCTGACCGCAGACGCCAACGGTGTGATCCCCCCGATTTCAAAATTAACCCCCGAGCAGGCAATGCTCTGGTTCCTGATGGGATACACAAGCAAACTGGCCGGAACCGAAACCGGTGTCACGGAGCCGGTCAGCGTTTTCTCACGCTTTTTCGGCCAGCCGTTCATGCCCTGTAACCCCCACGTTTATGATAAATTGCTGGGCGAACGTATGCGCCGGCACAACTCATGCGTTTATTTAATCAACACCGGATGGGTCGGCGCTCCATACGGTGCGGGCAAACGTATCGATATCGACCTCACAAGGACAATGGTTCAGTCGGCACTGACCGGACAGCTTGATGATGTCGAATATGACCAGGACCCCATCTTCAAGGTCTGGATTCCCAGGACATGTTCGGACATCCCGCCGCATATCCTGTCTCCGAAAAGCATGTGGGCGCATAAACAATCATACCAGGAACGCGCGAAACTTCTCGCCCACGAATTTCATCTCCATTTCAAGAAAACCTATGGAGAAAAGGACATCGATAAAAATATCGCGGATGAGTGTCCAAGCTGATATCGACCGGTAATCCTTACTTCTGAAAACCTCGTTTTGTAATGACTTCCCTGATTTATTAAAAATCCCGGTGTCGCCCGGGTGCCGCCCACAAGCGAGTCTTCGAGCTTGTGGGGGTCTGATCTACCTTCCGGATGAATTTCTTTCTATCAGCATCCGAATCCTTTGCATCAAACATAATAGGAGAAATTTGTTTTAATCATTAGAGAGACTTGAATTCATTCCAGCATACAAAAAGTGAGGTATAGGCCATGCCCTGGTGTCCCGATTGCAGCTACGAATATAACTCGCGAAAGAGGAAATGTTCCAAATGCGGAGGGCATCTCAGCAAAGGCCCGGGCTTTACAACCGCGATAACATACATGGACCGCGAATGGATAACCATTCGGGTCGTCGCCGATCCCCATCAGGCTGAATATTTCAGGAATTTCCTCGAATCGAACGGATACGATGTCGCCATTCATAACGGAGAAGTCCGTAATAGCAGAAAAAGCCGATCAGCAGACAGCAATGTGCCTGAGACACGGATCATGGTTCCGTTCAAAAATGCCAGGCAGGCTGCCCGTCTCCTCCGGTCGGTAAACGACGGGTTGAATGATAATATGACGAATTGCACCAGGAATAATGATATTGTCGTGGAAGAAGAGTATCAATATGATGATGATATGCTCACTGACGATGAACAGGATATCATCCAATCCGCAATTAATCTGGATACGTACAACGAATTCAATAATCTGCTGTGATTCCGGTCGAATCAGTAATCCTTCACTAATGTAAAAATAAAATGAAGACGCACTGCCGTGCTGTTCTACGAATAGCCTTCCGAATTATTTTTGCTGTTTAGTCAACTCAACCCGATGCCGCCGCCAGACGTCTGCGATGTTTGCTGTACTTCTTCTTCGTACGATAGATATACGCCAGGACCTCGGCAATGGCGACATAAAACTCGTATGGAATCACGCTACCGACCTCAACCATCCGGTACAGCGAACGGGCAAGCGGCGGATCCCTGTACACATGCACATCGAATTCCTTCGCCAACGAGATTATTCTCTCCGCGATTGCCCCTTTTCCCTTGGCAACCACCTGCGGCGCGGGCATGTCGGGTTCATATTTGATCGCGATCGCGATATGTGTCGGGTTGGTGATAATGACATCCGCTTTCGGAACCTCCTTCAGCATCGCGGACAGGGCGATCTGACGCTGGCGCTGCCTCATGCGGCTCTTTACAAGCGGATCACCCTCCATCTGCTTGTACTCCTCCTTGGCCTCGGTTTTGGTCAGCATCAGATCTTTCTCGAACTGGTAGATCTGATAGATATAATCGAGAATGGCCAGGAGGATCAATATTGCGATGATCCAGAGACCGAGTCTCATGGCATGGTTTCCGAAAAACGGGATATAGGCGGTCGGGTCGAGCGTGTGAGCCTGCGCGATCTCCGGAAGATTCGATCGGATATAGGTATATGCGACCAGCCCAACCAGGGTTATTTTCATGACCGCCTTGAGCAGCTCCACGAAACCGCGAGTGGAGAATAATCGTTTGATACCCTGTACCGGATCGATTTTATTGAGTTTCGGGCGGATGGGTTCCAGACTTACCATTCCTCGGGTCTGCAGAAGATTAAACAGAATGGCGGCGAACATGGTGGCAACCATGAGAGGCCACATGAATGAGAACAGCACGGTTAAAATATATCCGGTGATGCTCGGCAGCCCTTCCATGTTGATCGCCGGGACGAACAGGTTTCCGAGAATGGCCTCAAACATACCTGTCGCGATCTTTCCCCACGATTCTATTACAAGAAAAATCGTCAGAAATGCGACAAGCAGCACAAATGCGCCGGTCAGTTCCCGGCTCTTGGCAACCTGCCCGCGCTCACGGGCGCGCTGACGGCTGCGGGGGGTCGGTTGTTCGGTTTTTTCCTCGTCCATAACCGACAGCTCTCACCATACAGCAAAATTCACCGTCCATTCCGGGCGGCGTAATTAGTATCCGATTAAATTTAATTGGATTACCTTCGGATGAGTTAATCGGCGCTCTTCAGAATATTTTCGTCCTGGGTTATATCAATGAATTTATCGAACCCGCAGGTTTTGAGAATATCCTTAAGTTCGCCCTCGCGAACAAGGATTGTGAACTTGAGATTG
>CBDUUJ010000103.1:0-8013 GCA_965370205.1 uncultured bacterium | reverse complement strand
CCGGCACATTAGTAAAGCACTCTCATAAGAATGTTGACCCGGATTTGTTTCTATCGTATACTGTATGTATAAAATCCTATCGCATATTATATGGAGGCCGCACTATGCCCCGGCACCGGTTACCCTCCCTCCTGGTGCTCGTATCCATTCTGGCCATCACCACCGCCTGCGCCACGAATTCACCCGTGAGCCTGTCCTGTGTTCCCGGAAGCGATCTCACACCGAGAGAAGCGAGCTATGGCAATCACCACCTCTGGGGAACCTGGGAAGTGAGAGTCGATCTTGAAAACGGCGTGATCGAATCGGTCCCGCTCCGATCGGCGGACCTGCATTTCAATGTCGTTCCTCTCCTGAAAGAGGGAACGCCGAATAGCTGCTTGAAATTCGCGAACCTTCTGGTCGACAGCCCGAATCACACGCTGCAGGTGGACATATCGCTCGTTCATCCGTTCCCGGATTTCGCGCAGACCGCGGGATTCGATGTGCGCGGGATACTTTTCACCAGAGGTGACGCGCTCCATCTCGGGGCGGCGGATGTCACGATGACCGGTCCGGACGAGCCGAGGCTGGTCAATGCGGACGGTTACACGCGCTGGTGGAATCCGGTGGAGTTCCCAACACCTGGTCTGCTTGGTTATATCGATGGTCTTTACGGCACAAATAACAGCAGCGCCGGTTACCTGAACACTATCGCAGGATATAAATGCTTCGCCGACAGCCTGAACACTATTGACACTCTTGACAAACTGGGCGCCGACGATCGCGCCGTGTTCCGGGCCGGGAGCACGAACACGAGACGGTACCTCATCGATTTCGGCGACATCGCCGGTAACTATTTGGTTTTTAATTACGCTGTCGACGCGAACTGGGTGAGTATTCCCGGATGGGAGCCGTCCATGGGTCCGCCGATAGTGCCCGATGATTTCCCGTTTACCGCAAACTGCCCCGAGCCGTATCGAATTAAGGTTATAGAAAAATCAAACACTCTCTCGGCGACATCGATCGCGGGCACAAGCGGAATGGTGCAGATCGATATCGAGGTTTTTGACTGGCAGGTGATGGACCCGATCTCCACGGTTCCGATGGAGGTCAGCATTGTGCAGGTTGAGGCTCCGATTTTCGGTCTTGGACCAGTCACCGCGACTGTGGTTCCCGGAAGCGGCGCAGGCGGCCATTCATCGACCTATACCGCATCGATTGCCGGCGCGTGCCCGGATAAATATGACACGGTCGATCTGATCGTGACAGCCACAAGCTCCGAGGGCGATTATCAACAGGATATAACCGGCTTTCTTGGTGTCGATCCTCTCCAGGCGTTTTTCCTGTACGCAGCAGACGTTGTAGATAATGAAATATACACCGGCTGGATTCACAGGTATACAAAACTCCTCATGGGCGAACAACCCAACCAGGGCGAGAATCTTCCCGATATCGCGGTATACAAGAAAAACGGATTCATTTACGCTGCGACGATCGACCAGATCAACGCCGATCCAAACGGTGACGGCGGTCACAACCCGGACAGCGTCAATGTCTGGAGAAACGATTACAAAATCTACTCCAAACCTGAGTATTACCACATGCCGACCTCAATGCTGTCCGGAACCGGCCTGTGGGATGACATCCGGGGAATTTCGATCAACGACAGCGCCAATACACTCCTGTTCTCGAACACAAACATCCACGATGAATACGCTACCGGCGAGACCGATCCGCTCTATGCCTATATCACGTGGGTCTCGCATGAATACCTTGGAGATGCTCCCGCGACAAATTGGGAGACAGCATTTTTCTCCGCCGGCGATTACCCGCGATACTTCGCCACCGACCCGTCCAACGGCGTGAAAATCGGAAATGATTTCATGTACACGGTGTTCCTGTACGATGTCACCGGAATGGCGGGAGCCAATCCCGCTGCCGATCCGCAGCGGTATATCATCTTCCGATGGGCGCCGCCGTACGATCTGGAAGCAGCCAGTGTCAAATGGCAGAGACCGCTCAATGTGCCGCCGAACGGTGAGGGTACCGGATATGTCGACCGCGATTACCCATACGATCATCGCCTGGCGGTGGACGATCAACCCGCGCTCGACAGGTTCTACATCCTGGATTCGCATAAGGAAATCGAGGTTGTCGACTGTGATTTCACTGCGGATGAGTTCTCGGGTTCAACCTCCGTCGGCACTGTGATAATTGATGAATGGCCTGTCGACTGCACCGACATTATCGACATCGAAGTGGTCAGGACAATTGAGCTTGGCGAACCGCGCAATTATGTCGCCGCGCTTGTCAGTTATGGTTCCACATGGGGTTTATGGGTGTTCGATTTCGACTCGTCGCAGCCCGTGGGAAGTCAGGCGTCAAACGTGTGGTTGTCGGATCAGATCGTCGGAATACCGTGCTCACTCGACGCGGTGAACGATCCGATCGAGGTGCATGTCCTCCATCAAAACGGCGGACTGATTAATGTGAGCGTGTTCAGGGATTATCCCTGAGATTACGTGGCAACTATGCCGCCCACAAACTTAATCCTGTTACTTCCAATCCTGGATAACCATCGGGTTTGTGGGTGTCCTTTCTATCGTCAATCATCCAGAAAAAGACACCCACAAACCCGTATATTATCCAGGATTGACCATATTGCGCCAAGTTTGTGGGCGGCATAGAATGTCGTTTTGTTCCTGTATTGGTTAGTACGTTATTGGATGTTAAATCCTGTTGGGTGGTAGTCAGAGATGTCGTGTTTGTTGTCGATGGGAATTGGTTCGGATGGGAACTGATCGACCATCTCATCCATGAATCCATCGACCCATGCGGAATCGGATCGCCAGGGTCCGATTTTATAGGACCATCCGGACGTGGGGTGCCCGTCGAATGATCCCCATCGAACCGCGAACCATGTCCCGAGTTTTATTTCGACACCCCAGTACTCCCGTTTCGATTTGTGTACGATTGTCTCAGAATCGCTTCCGCTGCGGAATTCCTTTCGGCTGAACCCCTCGACATCGCGCGCGATCAGGAGCCATGCGGTCGGGCGGATCGACCATCCGGAACGGTTCGATTTTGTCCGCTCACCGGTGATATCCCCGCGAAACGGGAGATAGTCGTAATCCATCTGCTCCAGAACCACACCGTACTGAATTCCGGGGATGACTGTCTGCTGGAGACCCGCTGAGTAACCCTCGCCGGTCCGCTGCCATGTGACATCGTCGGGAAGTTCGCTTCCGGATGTAAAAACGTATTCGCTCATCCTGTGGGTGAATCCGAAATATCCACCCGGCCAGAGATGAAAGCCCGCGCCCTCAGAGCGGTCGCCCGGACCCATCCCGAACAGCCGCTCCTCCGGAACAGAGTCGATATTTCTTGTGCGGTAGTCGTATCCAAGCTCCCCCTGAAGTATCCATCCCGCGCCTGCCGACCCGATTGGATATCCGAGAAACGCGCCGTTGAGCGGGATGATAAAACTGGTCGGATCGCAGTCGAGCTGGTCGAGATTTTCAAGCTCGCCGGGGAAATGGTTCCGCGAGTGCGCATGGGAGATGGCGAGCGACCGAATCCGCCCCATGCCCGCCGGGTTGTGAAAAATGGATGACGCGTCATCGATCCACGCGACTGTCGCGCCGCCCATTCCGAGCGCGCGGCTTGTGAGACGGGGATACTCCGGATGGTCGGGCGCATAATCTCCACGCACGCCGCCGGGACAGATCGCGCATATCGCGATGAGTAAAAATAAAATCAGTATGCGGTGGATCGAACGCATTTTTGATCGGTTTACGAAATCAGGATTGTTCCGTTTGCCCGGTAGTTTCAGACGAGGTGGTCTCGCCGTACGGAACGACAAGCCCGGCAATGAAATAGAAAATGAGAAGCGCGAGTCCGCTCGACAGGGTGAAGAATCCGAGCAGGAACGCGAGACGGATGATTATCGGGTCGATCCGGAAATAATCACCGAGTCCCGCGCAGAGTCCCATAAGAATCCTGCCTTTTTTCCTGCGTGTAAACTTGCGTGGTTCTGACATTTGAACCTCCCTTTATGTAATTCATCGGGGATGATACCAGAAATCGGAAGTTGTGTGAGGGGTAATTACTTTTGACAGGCGGGATTTAATAAAAAAGCCGCCTGGAAAAGCGGCGCTCATGAAGCAGTATAGTGCAGGGAAAAAATTCCGAAAAATTGAATTACGGACGTTTGGCAAGGACTATGTAAGCTCCGATTGAACCATCCGGCTGTTTGAAATAAAACTGTGCATAGTCCCTTTCCGGTCCTATTGCAAAGGAGTAATTACCAGCCAGGGATGACAGGTTCTTATTATTTCCCAATTCGGGGATCGGCTCGTTGAAAGGACTACCGGTATGCTGGCATTGAGGGACATTCGCCCAGGGGACCTCATGCATCGGTTCTCCGGTGTATGGATTGGTCCACGCAACAGGATTACGCCGCCCGACCAGCTCAAGATATCCATCAAGAGAACTCGGAACATCATCGATCCAGCTTCCGGCAGAGCGCATTATTTTATCCATTGCGTCAAAAACCAGCAATACGCGTGCCCTGGCTTCGTCATCGGGCGGAATGCCATAACGCTCACGACAACCTGAAGCACTACTGGTCAATGCCATTTCCTCCGGACTGACTTCAACATCCAGGTAAAGGGTTCTTCCATCTGTTGTATATTCATCCATGCCCTGTAATGGATGTTTCTCTCCCTGGAGAGCTAAAGAAGGATCGTAGGCATAATCTTTTTCTCCATAATGATCCCAAAAGCTAAAAACAGGATTATCTTTTGTCGGGAAATGAAGATAGATATCACCGGGAGAGTACCTGGAAGTATTCCGGATATCAGCGCCGGTGTACCTGTTTGTAAAAATTATCGGGAGTATTCCTTCTTCAAGCAGGGATTCATAATTTTCGGGACCGTCTCCACCGACCATCAATTCCCAGTAGAACACCGACGCCTTTTTTATGATTGACCGTATCATAAGTGATTTAAAAGCAGTCTCAGGTTCACCGTCAGGATTATATGGTTCCTCCACCGGCTCTGAGACAGTCGTAACCTGATGCACCTCTTCATCTATTACATTTTCACCCGGCGTTTCCGGCGGACTGGCGGCAATCTGTTCCGTCTTTGTGCATCCTGCGGCAAGTGAGTTTATAAGCAGGATAATCACTGCAAGAGTGAATACAATGTTCATCTGGTTTTTCATTGTGTTCCTCCTTGGTCGATTGCTACCGGTTCCATTTTGCTGAAGAACTAGTAACAATTATGGATTATCATTACAACGTCAATATCAGGTCCATGATGAAGATGCACACCATGCTGACCACCACCGCGCGGGTGACAGTGACTCCCACACCTCTCGCGCCGCCCTTTGTGGCGAATCCCTCAAGGCATGAGACAAACGCGATGATTATTCCAAAATATATGCTCTTCTTGAAACATATCCAGAGGAGTTTGTAATCGAGGATGGCGAACACGCTGTCGAAATAGATACGGTGGCTGAGATGAACCGCCGGCATGATCTTAACCGGAAGCCATCCCGCCCATACCCCCACAAATCCAGCGATAAAGCAGATCACCGGAACCATAATGGCGCAGGCGATTACTCTTGGAACCACAAGGTGCTTGATCGGCGGGACAGCGAGCGCTTTAAGGGCGTCGATCTGCTCGGTCACCTTCATCGTGCCGATCTCGCTCGCGATCCCCGCTCCGACCCGACCGGCTATGACAAGGCATCCCAGCACGGGAACGAGGTCCTTGGCCATGGAGTAGACAACCGCTCCGCCGACATACTCGGACCCGAACCCGATCTCCTGCGCCTGCTGGGCGAGGATGGTCGCGATAATCATCCCTGTGAAACCCACGCACATGGTGACTATGAACAGGCTGTCGGTTCCAAGGTGCGCCATCTGCTGGATGGTCAGACCAATTGGTATCTGCAGCGTGATGATGTACCAGAGAGTTTTTGCGATCAGAATTATCAATCTGCCGATGTAATCGAACAGGTTGATAATCGGCTGCAGGATGGCGGATGTGATCCATCCGGCGATCGCAAATGGCCAGAGCAGAATGCCCCCGGGCTGTGATGTTGTCTTTTCTGCCGGTTTTGTCACGGTTCCGCTGGAGTAAATCTGTTGATTACGATTATACAGCACGCGGGAAGGAAAGACATGCGGACTTCGCCAATATATTTAGAGCGATATTGCCGCTCGTATGGTACAATTCGCCGTTGACCGTCACGAGATGACGGTCCGGTGTTACTATGCGCAATCTGTTATTAATGACATTAATCGCATTGCTGGTTCTTCCGATCTCCACCGGATGTGACGCCATGAAGACCGGTCCGAGTTTCCCGACCCAGTCGGCCAACTGGTATTTCGGTCATAAGGCAAAAGGCGGAGGCTGGGGTTACAACGGCTATGTCGGACGAGCCACCCCGACCGCAGAATGGATCTATATCGCCGGACTTGACGGCAAACTGGTCAGGATTGACCGCATGCGGGGTCAGACTGACGAGGAATGGATGGTGAACCTCTCATCCGGTTCAAGAGCCGCGCCGCTTGTCTGGAACGGCATTATTTATGTCACCGATTACGCCGGACGTGTGACAGCCGTAAAGCCATCTGAACCCCATAACGCCTGGGCGCTTATCGAGATCGGCACGCATATCGACGCGTCGCCCGTTCATACCGCCGAGCACCTGATTATCGCAGGCTGGGACGGCATCGTCCGCGCGGTCGATCCCTTAGACAGCTCAGTCGCGTGGGAATTCGACTGCGGCAATACCGTGCGCTGCACGCCCGCAGTAACCGGCGACATGATCCTGGTCGGCGACAGTGAAGGTTTCCTCCATGCGCTTGATTCGAAGACCGGTGAGGAGCGCTGGAATGGCGACCTGAGAGGGGAAATCTACGGGATACCCGCCTTCGATGTGCCTTACGTTCTCAGGATCGAAGGTGAGACCGATCCCACTGCATCGTTCAGACCCGCTCCCGGTGTGTTTCCCTACGATGTAATCGAAAAAACGCCTGAATCTTTCCTCCCGCTTTTGCCGTCATGGGATGAAAGCGGCGAAGATGAGCAGATTGCTATCGCGTCCAGGATTTTCGTAGCAAGTGTCGGCGGACAGATCGCGTGTTTCTCACTTGCCGATGGAACAGAGCTATGGCGTATTGAGCCGGAAGCCAGACCGGATGAGCCGGACGAATTCTGGAGCGGTCCGGTTTTTCACGATAACAGAATTTACATCGGAAGCATGAACGGACGCGTGCATGTTATCGATTATGAGACCGGAGAAATCATCAGATCGAAATTAATTATTCACCCGCATCCCGACTTTATCGGTCCCCTTTCACCGCAGCAGCAATTGGCTGTGGATCAGAGGGAACGCCCTGAAGAAGATGAAGAGGAACCGGAAAACGGCGCGAGGGAAGAAATCTTCGCTTCGTGCGTCGTTGATAGCGACCGCGTTTATTTCTGCACACTGCGTTACAGGGTCGTTGCGCTGGATCGGGAGACTATGGATACCGTGTGGAGCTTCGATACATATGGAATGAACCACGGCGCACCGCTTCTTCTGGACGAACGGATTATCTTTGGATCGGACGATTTATATTTCTACGGGCTGGATGCCAACACGGGCCTGCCGATCAGCGGTTTGAAATAACAGCGCCTGAAAACGTACGTTACTCCAATTTGATAAACTTCCTACCCTCAAGATCGAAACCGTCGCTCCATTTATACTCATCGATAATCCCGATAAGCTCCTCCACACTGACACCCAGTTCCTCTGCGCTCTTTGCAAACTGATCGGTTTCCTCGGTGATATTCGGATGCACGAAGACCCGTCCACCATTGAGAATGACACTCTGAATCCGCTCATCGCGCTCTGTAACAGTCATTTCGTTGAGTTCGCATAATGTTACAAGTCTGGCTGACGTAAGCGCCGGGATGATTATACCGTTCGGGTAATCGTATCCGCCCTCGAAAATTAGCAGATCGCCGTCCTCGAAATGCT
>CBDUUJ010000102.1:0-8030 GCA_965370205.1 uncultured bacterium | reverse complement strand
GCTAAATAATTTAGTGCTGGAATATTAGCTGATTGATATTGAAAATTTAAGACTCCGGGATCCCAGACTTTTTCAACAGCCGGCATCCTCAATAACTCGGACCGTAATCCAGATGGAAATTAAACGTGCCGATTCGTTTCGGCGGGGGATTATACTCAAGGTAACAATTATCGGAATAATAATCCTCAGGATCGATATCCGACTGAAGATCGCCTGTGAAATCCTTACCGGAATACAGCCTCCCGCTCATACGCATCTCCCAGTCATATACCTCATACCCGCACTTCCAGCTATGGCGGGTCTCCATGACGCGAAAGAAAATCTCCAGCCTGTCGTTAAGACAGTCATAATCCACATAGTCGGCCACCCATGACCCGCCGTACTTATCCGTTAATCTTGCCTGATACGAGTGGTCCCAGATTCGCAGAGTCGCGCTGAACGAATGATCGAATCCCTGCCCCGGATAATCGATATTCACATAACCCGTGTAATAACCGTCCGCATCAAGCCACGGCAATAACGGATTGTTTCCAACGCATCCGACCATAAGCAGTGAAAGAAATATCAGTAGAATTGACAGATAGCGCATATCGATCCACCGATTATTCAAGGGAACAGGGAAACGAAATTAATCGGTTTATAATCAGATTAACTCCGGTAGTTGCTATAACCCATTAATTAGTGATATCTTTGTTATGCATCAAATGTGGAGGCGTTTCTTATGATCCGCAACTTTTTCGGAATTGGTACATTTGCTGTCATGCTGACGGTTTTAATCGTTTCGGGCTGCAACAGCACCGGTAACTCATCATCGAGTAATTCTGTTACAAGCCCGCGAATAACCTCGCCCGGTTCATTTTCTGAAACACGATCCGATTCGTCCGGTCAGCATGCACTCTGGGGTTTCTGGTGGATTCATGTCGACCCCGGCAGCGATTCCTTTGAGATCGTGCCGTCGCGCGAACCGGCGATACATGCCAATGTCCGGAAATTCCTCGATGACGGCGAACCATGTTCCGACTGCATTCAAATAACGAATATTACGATAAATCCCGACGGTTCCAGGAGCGTGGATATTCAGCTCACACATCCCTGGCCGGGCCTCGACACCTTCACCGGCTTCGATGTCAGGGCTATCGTGATGTGGAACGGCTCCGAACTTTGGACCGAATCCGGTTTGCTGACACAGGCTCCCGACAGCACCGACGGCTATGTATACAACGCGGATGGATACACCACCATGTTCAATCCGACCGATTTTCCACAGGGAAGCGATATCCCGATCTTCACCTACTCCCAGGGAAAATTCGCCACACCAATACCTCCGAACAGCACGCTCAATCCGTACATCGATTACTACACCGACGAGAACAGGCACATGTTCAGGTCCGGCCAGTCAGTCACGAGAACATGGGAGATGAGATTTCCGACCGGCGGACCGTTTATGCTCGGCTATGCGGTCGATTCCTCATGGGAATTTCCCAACCCGAATCCTCCGGAAAATCTGCCTGATGACTTTTCTCTCACCGCGAATAAACCTGAGCCATACCGGCTTTCGGTCGGCCAGAAAGAACTCCTGGGAGAGGTAACCGGCTCGGAGACTGACATTGAAGTAACAGTCTGGGACTGGCAGAACAATCCCGGAGGGGTCTGGATTGAATGTCCTGATTTATGGAGTGGAAAGAAAAACGATATGATGGTGGCGTACGGTCCGGAATATGTCATTTTCTATATCCCGATTCAGAATGAGACAGGCGCGACAGAAGGAACATACAGAGCGCTTATAGCCGCTCGGGATACGTCAACTTCACCGCCGCCCTGGGATTGCACGACTTACACATTTTTCGACATCGCGGTAGGCGATAAATGCTGCGATAATCCGCCTGTGGCTGTAATTGAAAATGCCGTTCCGATTATCACCGGTCAGGAACTGACACTGACAAGCGGGTCATATGATCCCGACGGGGACGACTGCATGGCGGAGGTGTCGTGGGACCTGGACGGCGACGGGTTATTCGAGCATGTCGGCGATGAGGCGATCGTTAGCTGGGATGAGATCGGAATTTATCCTGTCAGCCTGAAAGCAACGGATATATGTGCGCTTGAAGACATTACTACGGAATTCATCGAAGTCCACGTGGGAATCACCCAACCCGAGGATGACAGCTACAAGACAATCGGAAACCGCTACAGCTATGTGAGTGCGGAACTTTCCACACCCGATGCCGCATTTGCTGTTGACATGAGCAACCCCGACGGTCCATGGGATTTTACCCTGTTATCTCTTGAAGATATCGGCAATTACAGGGCGATTCTGGGATCGGATCATCCCGAGGTTGCCTCATTCAAGGATGATTTTTCGGAACCATACCACCATTTTTATAAAACTGAAGGCATCTTTAACATGGTTTCCGGCACCATATACGTTGTCGAGGATTACGCATTGGATCCGGATCACCTGCTGTGGGTCGGGATGCACGAACCTGAGAAGCTGGGGAGTACTGATTTCACCCCGGTCATGGCGCAGCCATATCCGCTATGGATTTATTCGGCCTTCGAGTATTATATTGGATTCCTTCCGATATTTGAGTTCAGTTTCAGCGTGAAGGGCTGGGGCGAAGGTGAAGTCAGTGTGCCCTGGAACAGCATCACAAACGAACCCTGCGTGGTTATCTCGTATAACATATCAGTGAGCAGTCCCGATGTAAGCGGCAGCGTAATAGCTTATGAGTGGATTCTTGACGATGGCACAGTGGTGGCGGTTACAGCCGCCATAAATTACGAGGACGATATTAACTTCGATGAAGAAACCGGGGAAATAACCGGCATTGCCACATTCAACGCGCTGCATGAGGTCGTGCCATATTGAGTCCCGGCAGGTTAAATGTCCTGAATTCTCATAGCATTTACTCCAATACTTTGGTATGATATGTAATCGGATTTGCACAACACAATTGGACGGAGGTTCTTAAATGTCCCGATGCTGCAATCTGTTAACGCTCATATGTTTTGTGATGCCCTTTCTGTTATTGATCGGTTGTTCTGAGGCGGTGGGACCAGGGAATCAGGGTATGGTAACCAGTCCGGAAATATCCACACCCCAGTATGAAACACCTCCGGAAGAAACAAATCCATATTCTCTATGGGGATTTTGGTGGATGCATGTGGATCCTGCCAGTAATACCTGGGAAGTGGTTCCAACCCGTCTGCCACAATCGCATTTCAATGTCCGTGGACTGCTTGAGGACGGTGCTCCCTGTACCGACTGTGTCAAGGTAACCCAGATTGTACCGGGTCCGGATGGTGTAGCGGATGTTTATATTGAGCTTAGACACCCGTTACCCCAGGACAGCTTCACCGGTTTCGATTTACGGGCAATCGCGATGTGGGACGGTACCGAGGTCTGGCCTGAATCAAAACTGAGGACCCAGAATCTGGCTGGACCGGACGGTGGTGTCCTCAATCCTGACGGATACACGACTCTTTTCAATCCGATGCAATTCGCACCGGGATCGGATATCGCGCTTTTCACTTACTCACAAGGCAGCTTTGCGACTCCCCAATGGCCGGACAGCACGCTTAACCCTTATTTCGAATACAGGACTGACGAGGAACGTCACATGTTCCGAGCGGGCCAGGCGGTCACCAGAAAATGGGAAGTACAATATCCGTCGAGTACTTTTGTGATGGGTTACGCCATATGCGCTTCCTGGGAACCACCCGTCCCCGACCCGCCAGACAGCGTACCTGACGATTTTTCCCTCAAAGCAAATCAACCGGAACCTTACCGTGTCGTCTTTACTCAACCTGCGCCGCTGTTTCCTGGTGTCGGTTCCACCGCCACTGTTGAGGTCGAGGTGTGGGACTGGCAGGACGATTCGGAGGAAGTATGGATAGAGTGTCCCGCTCTCTGGACCGGCATAAAATATAATGATTCACTGTTGACAGGTGAGGAATCTGTTACATATTACGTTCCAATTGAGAACGAAACCGGGCTGACGGATGGTAAATACAAGTGCCTTATTGGAGCCAGGGACTCAACACCCATCATCTACCCCTGGGACTACACAACATATATATTTGCCAGCATAGAAGTCGGTATACCACCGCCAAACCAGCCTCCGGTGGCTGCAGCGAAAGCTGATTTTTATAACGTCTATACAAATGAACCGGTGAATTTCTACTCGCTGGCGACAGATCCCGACGGTCTGGACGATATTGTCGAATACCTGTGGGATTTCGAAAATGACGGGACATGGGATATGAGTGAAACCGATCCGACATGGACCTACACCGCTGTTGGAACTTACAATGTCGATCACAAGGTCACCGACAATGGAGGGCTGTTCGATGACCTTGAACCCGATGAACACCTTGTAATAAATGTCACCGACCCATGTTGCGATACCGCGCCGGTCGCGGTTATCGAGGGCATGGAACCACACATTCTGACTGACCAGGTGATCACACTGACCAGCAGCGCCTCCTACGATCCGGATGATAATCCACCACTCAACCCCTGCCCCATAACAGTGGCATGGGATACGGACAATGACGGGAATTACGATGACGGAAACACCACGGAGATCAAGGTTAGCTGGCCTGCGACCGGGATATACCAGGTAAGCCTTCAGGTGACCGATAGCTGCGGGCTGCTGGATATCGCGTCCACAGGTAACATCGAGGTACATGTAGGCGTGACTGCTTTGGAAGACCAGAATTACAAGAATGTCGGAACCTGTTACAGGTATGTCAGCCGCGATTGCACGCCTGCAGACGTCCTCCTTGATGGGTTTGACCTCAGTAATCCAAATACACACTGGGACTTCTCAAGCCTTTCTCTTATGATGGACATTGGCAATCACTCAGCCGTTCTGCCTGATACGCATGCCGATGTCGCATTATTCAAGGATGATTTCAAATTGCCGTATGACTATTTCTACAAGACCTATCTCTTTTCTTTCATGACATGGGATGAATGGTATATCGCAGAACAATTTGTAACCAGCCCCGACCAGTTGTTATGGGTCGGTATGCATGAATCAAAATTCGTCGGGAGCTTCAGCGTCAACCCCCCACTGGAACACCCCCATCCGGTTTGGATCTTCACCGACTATGAATACAGCTATGGCTTCCCACCTATCTTTGAACTCAGTGGTACTATGAAAGGATGGGGTGAAGGCACTGTGACCGTGCCATATCCAGGAATTACCAATGAGCCGTGTGTCGTCATCAAGTCCGAACAGGGTATACTTTGCGACCAGTATAACCTGGATGTCAGAGGGCTGCTTTATGGATGGTACATCGATGACGGGACACTCGTTGCAATAGCATTTGCTTTCAACGATGCGGACCATACAGGCTACGACCCGGATACTCTCGAAATCATCGAAGCTTCGTTCAACGCTCTGAGCCAGGTTGTACCGTATTAAAAATCAACTGTCTGATATCACTCTTATCGAAATTACTTTTGTTGAAACGAATCCTGTTCTCCCTCCCGCTCGCGGGGGGGAGTTTTTTTACATGCTTTCAATAGTCCCAGCCTGCAGAATTGAAAAAAAATAATGGGATTGGTCTTAATCCCCCCACATTCGGGGGAAAAAAAAATTCTTCCATAGCATATCATCTAATACTTTGCTACCATATATCCTGAATCCAATAGACTATTGACGGAGGTTTTATCCAATGTCCCTTAGAAACATTTGCACATTGCCGGGGCTTGTTCTGCTAACTATTATTATATTGATCGGTTGTTCCGGACCCGGCTCATCAACAGGCGGGAATTCCATAACCAGCCCGGCTTTATCATCTGCCGATCCTCAGCACAGCGATACCTCAACCAACCCGAGTTCCCTGTGGGGCTTTTGGTGGATCCATATAGACCCCGACGCCGGCACGTGGGATATTGTCCCGGTCCGCGCTGTGACAATGCACGCCAATGTCAGGTATTTCCTTGAGGACGGAAAACCCTGCAAGAACTGCATAAAAATTACCGGAGTCACCGTGGACCCGCTGGACCTCAATGAAGTTGAGGCTAATATCGAGCTATCCCATCCCTTCCCGGGTCTGGACTGCTACACCGGATTCGATGTCAAGGGAATCGCGATGTGGAACGGCTCCGAGTTCTGGCCGGAATCCGGATTGCGAACGCAGGATCCCATTGGCGAGGACGGCTATGTTCACAATGCGGACGGCTACACGACTGTTTTCAACCCGGCTGATTTCCCGGAGGGGAGCGACGATCCGCTCTTCACATACTCTCAAGGCAACTTTGCCACGCCGGTTTTTCCAAACAGCACGCTTAACCCGTATATTAATTACATTACCGATGAAAACCGCCACATGTTCCGGGCGGGCGATTCGCTCGCAAGAACATGGGAGATCAGACTTCCGGCGGTTGAACCATGGCTGCTGGGTTATGCGGTATGCGCATCCTGGGAGCCAAACATCTATGATCCGGACCCACCGCAAAACATACCCGATGATTTCCCGATCACCGCTAATCAGCCCGAGCCTTTCTTTTTCACTGTTTCGCAGCTTAATCCGCTTGACACACTGCCCAATTCCCAAACGGACATTGAGGCCAGGGTATGGGACTGGCAGGGTAACCCGAATCATGTCTGGATCGAATGCCCGGAACTCTGGACCGGACTGATATACAGCGATTCCATGACCCCCGATGGAAACGCATTCAATTTCAATATCCCCATCCTCAATGAGGACGGCGCATCGGAAGGCGCATACAGAGCGCTTATCGGAGCAGTGGATTCAACCACTCCCCCCGATCCATTCGATTTCACCAACTATAATTTCTTCAATATCACTGTCGAGCACAACCCGTGCTGCGATAACCCACCCGTGGCGGATATCACCGGCGAAGAACCCGACATCATCACCGAGCAGGAAATCACTCTAACCAGCGCGTCATTCGATCCGGACGGCGGAGACTGCACGGTAACAATCGACTGGGATTTGGACGGGGATGGCACATATGATGGTGTGACCGATGATGAAATTATCGTTAGCTGGGATCAACCCGGAATAAAACATGTAGGTCTCCAGGTGATTGACAGTTGCGGATTGCAGGTCACCACGGTTTCAGGCGATATCAATATCCACGTGGGAGTTACGCTTGAAGAGGACATGGAATATAAATCACTCGAAGCGCCGCATCTCGGTAAACGATACAGAATGTACAGCGCCGATCACACGGTTGCGGAAGCTGCGGCACTGGGAGTGGATATGAACAATCCAGACGGTCCGTGGGATTTCTCATGGCTTTCAGTAAATACCGGCAATTACATTGCTGTCATGGACCCGAGCCATAGTGAAGTAGCACCATTCACCGGTGACTTTGGAAGTATTAATCATTTTTGGAAAGTACGTCTATGGCAGGGTGGCTTTCATAATGAAATATATGTTGCCGAAGAATATGCAACCGATCCTGATTGTTTATTGTGGAAAGGCTTCCGAGCAAGTGGTTTCAGCCTTGCCCCCGATGATCCCATGGAGTTCCCCTTCCCGATCTGGTTTTTCACCGACTTCGAACATACTTTACAATATACCTGGTTTATTTTCACTTTCGATGTAACAGGAAGTCTGGTCGGTTGGGGTGAGGGCCTTGTAACCACACCATATCCGGATATCACGAACGAACCTTGTGTTGTCATTCAGTCGGAGGTAAAAGTTGAATACGCCGGTTCCGGCGACCTGGTTTTGGGAGCGATGATTTATGGGTATTATCTCGATGACGGCTCTCTCATCGCGGCAGTGATCGCCTATAACGAGGATGGCAATATGAACTACGATCCGATTACCGGCGTGATCACCGGCACCGCCTCATTCAACGCGCTCAGTGGGATTGAAGTATACTAGGAAATCCTGAATAACTCTGCTAATCAAAAGCATTCGCGTCAAGCGGATGCTTTTTTTGGTCCATCTCCAAATACCGGGGAATGGACTTCATTTTATCACTGTAATGTTCGCAATTGCACGGATTTCGTAGAACAGCACGGCAGTGCGTTTTCATA
>CBDUUJ010000101.1:0-8032 GCA_965370205.1 uncultured bacterium | reverse complement strand
GATGAATGCTCTTCCACGTATCCGGCATCAGCGCCCGTCCGCCGAACACGAAGGGATACATCAGAACCAGGACGAACAGGATAATTATCGCGAGCGGAATCAGTTCGGATTTAAACGAAATTGAAAAAGGGACGGTGGATTTCCGGGAAAGGGGGGAATTCGATGTGTCGTCCGCTGGATTCATGGATTCACCCGGCGTGCATCAACACATGTCGAATGAGTTCCTCGGCGGGGACATCATCGCCGAGCGTACCAATTGCGCGGCGGATCTGCTTCCGCGCATCTGCACGCTGGTAGCCGAGTTCGATAAGCGCCTCGACCGCCTCCGGGAAGATACCCGGCTTGATAGCGGTATCGGTGATTACTCCGCTATCGGCCCATTCTTCCATAAGCTCATCCGCGAAACGGTCTCTCAGTTCGAGCACGATCCGTCCTGCAGTTTTCACGCCGACACCCTGGACCTGCCTGAGCACCGCGGAATCACCGGCGGCGATCGCCTCAACAATACGGTCGCGCGGGAGGTCGAGAATCGCAAGCGCGGTCCTGCCCCCTACCCCGCTGATTTTCAGAAGCGCCTCAAAAAGATCACGCTCGGCGGTGCTCTCGAAACCGAACAGCGTCTGCGAGTCCTCCCTGACCTGGAAGGATGTATACAGCCTGGCTGAGCCGCCGACATTTGGAAGCTCGATGGATGTTCTCGGCGCGACATTGACAGTCAGTCCGATACCCATCCCGTCGGGACGGATCACGATCGCGGTATCGTTTTTTGAAAGTATTTCGCCTTCGATAAATGCGTACATGATTTTTTCCGGTATTCAGCCCACCGACGCGTCTTCGTATGAGTTTCGTAAATAGGCGTGTGTGAGCGCGACCGCGAGCGCGTCGGCGACATCCGCAGGCTTCGGAATTTCATCGAGCCTGTAATGCATCATGACCATTTTCTGGACCTGTTCCTTTGATGCCCGTCCGACACCGACAACAGCGCGTTTTATCTGGAGCGGCGCGTACTGTTTCGTATCCAGATTCCTATCCATCGCCGCCACGATCGCCGCGCCCATGACCATCGCGACATCGATAGCCGTTGAAACGTTCCGGTGGAAATAAACGCGCTCAATGGCGCACTCGTCCGGATGGAATTCCTCGATCACTTTCACAATTTCAGAGATAATCTCGCTCAGGCGCACAGCGGTCGGTTCTTTCGAGCCGGTCCGGATTAACCCGTACTCGACAGCGTGCGCGTTTCGACCGTCGAAATCAATCACAGCGTACCCGCACCGGCTCAGGCCGGGATCGATTCCAAGTATTCGCACGCGATCAGCCACATCGGGCATTTTCCCACAGGGGAGTAGCGGGGTCAAACCGGTTTCTTATGTCTTCGTGAAATTACAGCGCATGCGATTAATCCGATTATTGCTCCAAACAGCGCGATATGCGTGAGAAGCCAGTCGAAAAAGATACCTTCATCGACTGTCATACCGGCAAGCCCCCCATGATCGCGGCCTGATTGCAGCACTGTCCACATTTCGCCCGTGTAAGTCGCGAATGCAAAACCGATGCCGATTCCGAGAAGCGCATATTTTAATTGGGGGATCGCTCGTGAGGTCATCAGGAACGACACAAACAGCGCGCACACGATCGCTCCGAAAATCTGCCATTCGATAAGTGCTGAGGTGGTCGCGAAGTACCAGGCATGCAGATTGAGTCCCAGGATAAGTCCGAGCGCACGTCCGATCACCGCGCCAATGATAAGCCACAGTGGATGGAAACGTCGTGGGGATATGTCGAAGCGGATGTTTTTCATTTAATTATTTACTGCGGCTATTCTACATGAATATTATATCGGGGACACCCTCTTACCCGGGGACACCTTCTTTTTCGCATAGCGAAAAAAAGGTGTCCCCCTCAATTCAATGTCATTCCAGTCGTTCGCCGATAAAAGAACGGAGTTTTGCATCGATTAACCGTACTCTGACTCGCTTTCCGAAATCTTCAGCGTCTCCAGGTAAGACAACGACCTCCTCCTCGCGGGTTCGGCCTGCGACCATCCCGCCTGATTTGTCCTTAGAATGTGTCGCCGGACCTTCCACAAGAACGATTCTTTCCTGCCCGATTTTGTCCTGTGCATTTTCCAGGGTTATCCGGTTCTGGAGATCAATTAAAATATTCAGACGCCTTTTTTTCTCAGCTATCGGAACGGGATCGGCCCATTTTTCGGCGGGTGTGCCGGTACGGGTTGAATAAAGAAACGTAAACGCGGAATCGAAACGGATTGTTTTGAGAATATCGAGTGTATTCTCGAAAGCCTTTTCATCCTCGCCGGGAAATCCGACAATTATGTCGGTCGAGAGGCGCATGTCGGGAATTTTTTCACGGATCATCCCGATCATTTCGACGTAGTATCCCGATGTGTAGCCTCGTCCCATGCGTTTTAGAATTTCGTCGTCTCCCGCCTGGATCGGAAGATGAAAATGACGCGAGAACGCCGGATGACCTGCGAGCACATCGATCAACTTGTTGGTCACATCCCGCGGATGGCTGGTGAGGAATTTAATCCAGATATCTTTGTCGCCGAACCTGTCGCGGATGTCACTGAGAAGATCGGAGAAATCGTAACCGACATGATAATCCTCCCATCCATGAGGGGTTGTTTCATCGCTGTCGATTTTTGATCTGATCTCGGAACCATATGCGCAGACATTCTGACCGAGGAAAGTAATCGCCTTTACGCCTGATTCTATAAGTTCATCAACCTCAGTGAAAATATCGTTTGGTGATTTGCTGATTATCCGGTCGCCGCGCGCTGCGGGGACGATGCAGTATGTGCAGCGGTTGACACATCCACGGGTGATTGGAACGAAACGCTCAAATTTATCTTCGGGTCTGAGAAGCGGCAATTCGGGATTTTCAGCGGAAGCGCCCACGAGTTCAGGCCATGCCCCGATGATGCGATCCTCAAATTTATCGAATTCTCTCGCGGAGACAATTGTACGGATTTCCCCGAATCGCCTGAGTATTTCATCGCCGCGCACGGTCGCCATGCATCCGACAAATACGATTCCGCTTTTTCCTGGAACGCCGTATTTTTCACGATGCTCGTTTCTTTCCCGGCTGACAGCTCCGATGTAGCTTATCGCTCTCTGCTCCGCTTTTTCCCGGACGCTGCATGTGTTTATAATGAGCACATCGCAGCAGACCTCGTTTTCGGCGCGCACGCAGCCGAGACGCTCCAGGATATTGGCATACTGAAGGCTGTCGGCAACATTCATCTGGCATCCGAATGTGCGGATGAAGTAGGTGGGCGGTCTTATGTCGGAACTCCCGGATTTATCCATTGAACAGGTACCGATAGCAAGTATAGCCAATCGTGTGCTAAGATTTAAACCTGTATGGGATATATTCAGACCGGACCGCGAGAAAGGATCGTGTCTGCAGATAATTTGAAGTACAGATAATTACAACAAATTGATGTCGCGGAGAGTAAATATGGGCTACGATTATCCATATCGAACTGATGGAGCTGAGGAAAAAACAGTGACAGCGCGTCGGCATGAAGGGGGAGAGGCGACCGCGGAAGGGTACATGGTCATGAACGCAGCCGCGTACCAGGCATTCATGACCGGGGCAGAGGTCGGCGGGAGCGAGGTCTGGCTGGTCGCCCGTCTCGCGGGAATTCTCGCCGCGAAACAGGCCGATGAGCATATTTTGATTTCGCATACCTTTAATCTCGTTGCTATCGAGATGGAGTTTGAAACCGAGGAAGATGAGAAAAAGGTAACCGTGAGATGCCTCGTTCGCACAAAGGAGCGGACCGGTGCGGAGACAGCGGCGCTTGTGGGTTGCGGCATAGCGTTGATGGCACTTGTGGATTCCCTGAGAGCAATTGATCGGGGCCTGAAAATCGAAAATCTTCGGATACTGAGGAAGTAACCGGGAATTTTGAAATGGAAAATCCTTTTGGATATGGCGCTCTGGGAATCGTTTATCTCGTCCTTGTTGTCTGGGCGCTCTGGGACCTTTTCACGAGCCATCGATCGGGATGCTCGGTTTTTGTCTGGCTTTGTTTCATAATAGTTGCGCCTATATTAGGATCGATTGTGTATCTCCTGTCTGAGAAATCACAACGCAGATGAAAAAAATATCAAATGAGTGAATATCAAAATCCCCGGCTTCGCGTGGCGATTATTGTCCATGATGATAACGAGCGCGTTCTCCTTCTCCAGCATACAAGGCCGCATGGAAAATACTGGGTGCTTCCCGGCGGAGGAGTCGACACGGGTGAATGTATCGAGGACGCGATCATCCGGGAAATGCAGGAAGAGCTTGGAGTGGGCTGCGAGGTCGACAGGCTGGTTGCGGTCGGGGAACTGATCGAGCCGGGTCGTCACGTGGTCGATTTTTTCCTCACCGGGAAAATCGAGCGGTTTGATTCCTTTAATATTCAGACAGAAGAGGGGATTTCGGATGCCCGATGGTACGGACCGGATGAGCTTGCGGATATCCCGCTGCTGCCACCGGAGATTATCCCTGTGTTAATAAGTCCGAATCCTGCAGAGAAAGCCGGAATAATCTACCTGGGCAGGTATGGAAAACGACAAAATATTTAACACGTAGCGGAAGAAATCCTGTACAGGTTTTTTATGGGGATTTACTCAATAAATCCTGTAAGTAAAGGTTTCAATTATTAAATGCCCCAGGATAAATCCACATTTCCACCTGGTTTTCCACATGGCTCCGGCACGCAGCTCGCCATCGCCCTGTTCGAACCCGAGATACCTCTCAATGTCGGCAGTATAGCCAGAACATGCGCATGCACCGGTGTACCGCTTCATCTGGTGGGACGACTCGGATTCCACCTCGATAACAGATTGGCTCGTCGGGCGGGTCTGGACTACTGGGAACATGCGGATGTCCATATCCACCGGACATGGGAGAATTTCACTGAAGAGACTGGAAATGCAGGAATGTGGCTGTTCTCGACAAAGGGAGAGAAATGCTACTGGGATGCAGCGTATAAGCCCGGCGATATTCTGGTATTCGGGTCTGAGAGGACCGGGCTTCCGGAAAGGATTCTGGGATCGGGATGCGGGGAAATTGTGAGGATACCGATGGCGCCCGATTTCAGGAGCCTGAATCTCTCGAACACCGTTGCTATAGCGTTGTATGAGGCGTTAAGGCAGCAGAATCATCCATAAAAATGATGAACATGAAAAAAACATTATTTTACTTATGTGGCGCACCTTGATTTTCAGGCAATCGTCTAATATACTAATTTATGTAGCGGGTTCGTGAAGAGCCGCTCGGTTTTGTTTACACTTGTAACGCTCCGGTAACGCACACCCGTTCTATTCTGGAAGAACCTGAGAATAACGCAGTTTTACGGCGTTGGAATAAATCAGCCTACAACACCACTAACCGCCCGCTGCTTTCCCCCTGACTATCAGCGAGGCAAGGAGGTTCTATATGAATCTGTTTAGGACCGGTTTATGGAGTTTTTTACTGGCAGGACTTTTCCTTATGTTTGCGCTTGGATGCGCAGACAGCTCCTCCCAGGCTCCCACACTTCCAGCCGAAGGCTTAATGCCTGCATCCGGTAATCAGTCTATCGACAATGGGCCATCGCAGGAATCGGAAGGCCATGAATGCTGGGGGCACTATTTTCTTGTTGTTGACGAGGAAAACATGACCTGCGATGTGGTTCCCAACAGAGCCGCTGACGCTCACTATGATGTAACCTGGGTGACGGATATCTGCCCGACATGCGTCACTGTCAAGCTTACAAACTTTGATCCGGGCACCCGCACATTCTGGCTCGAGTTACACACCAAGAACCCATGTAACAAAATCGGTCGGGATGTCCGATTCATCATCGATCTGGACCAGACCGGCGAGTACGACATGCTCGATCCTCACAACTATACGAAACTGCACGATCCCACGGATATTCCAAACCCCTTCAGGGCGCTTGCGATTGAGCAGCCGAACAGGTCGTTCCTTCCTGCCGCGAACCATGTATCAAATTTCATGCTGTATATCTCTGAGAATCATGTCCCTCTGACAAATATACCGTTCATCATCGACGCAAGTTACCCGAACCGATGCCAGGAACCTTACGAGATGACCGACATCGAGATCGAGGGAGAATTCCCTCCAGGTGGCGGCGGTTCAGTTACGGTCGATCTTGTAAGCTGGGACAGCCAGGACGATCACGGTGAGGTCTGGCTCCGCACCGGAGGCATTTTCACAGCCGCTGATATCCTGATGACCCCCGGAGCGGATGTCGGCGACCATGGTAAAGCCTATACCGCCACTTTCTCAAATACGCTCGGCGGCGGCTCCGGACTGACCCCGATTCTTATCGAGGCGTACACCGATGATCTCGGCGTTGAGCCATATCCGCTCAATGACTACGCAAGGATATTCGCCGATCCCGGCGGTGAGAGCGCAATTGCCGGCGAGGTATTCAACGCCGTCACCAAGCAGGCTGTAAACGGCTCCACTGTAACCATAACCAACACAGGCGGTGGCGGAAATCCGCTGCCCTACACTGTCACAGACGGCACCTACTTTGTGACGGTTCAGGCCGGAACGTACAATGTGAAGACAGTCCATTCGTCATATTTTGCCCAGGACACGATTTACGATGTGAACGTCCCGCCGGAAACCACCGTTTACGTGTGTTTCGGTCTCGTTCCGAAATATCTGGATGATCCGGATGAAGCGATGGCTTCGATTTCCGGCCACATCCGCGATTCAGTGTCGGGAGATCCCATTGTGGGCGCTCAGGCGACACTGGACGGCGGTTCGGCGACAGGCGGCGTGATCCAGGCAAGGGTAGTCGATGAGCACGGGCATTACTGCTTCTACGCAGTGCCGACCTACCAGCAGGACAACTGGACCGTTCACGCCTATCATCCGGCATACATTCCCGAAGACCTTGATGACATCCCCAGCCAGAAAAACAAGAGCACGCCCCAGGTTGATTTCGACCTGGTGCCTCTGACACAGGATGCAGTCTGGAGGGAGACATTTGAGGAAGGATCAAGCAATGTCGGAACCCAGCAGGACTGGTACTACGACAGTGTAAACACCGAGAGCTGGCCGGGTGGCAGCGGTGTCACTACTTACCACGACACGCACCGAAACAGCGACATCCTGTGGAGAGTCTGGGATCCGATCTCCGATCCGGTACAGGACCTGTTCTACGCGAACGGCATCTGCCAGATACCCCCTGATGACACATCCGATGGTTACATTGCCGAGCCATACGAGGGTCATCGCTACATGATGTACTGTGAGGATATCGACGACTCACCCGGTTCGCCGGAACCTCATACCGGCTCATTCATTGATGAATGGTCCGGCAGCACATCGGGCGGTGGGACCAGCACCAATGGTTACAATGCCGGCTGGGCGAAGACCGGACCGATTGATCTAAGCGGATTTGATGAGCTGACTCTAACGACTCAGAACTGGTGGGATATCGAAGCGGTGGACCCGTCGATTCAGTACGATGCTCTGGATATTCTCATTTCGACCGACGATGTTCACTGGGATCGCCTGGACCGTCTGAATCCTCTTGCCGAGCCTATTCCCGACAGCGGCAACTGGTCGAAGGCGTATACGTCCGCGGGATTCAACATGGCCCCGATCTGGTCGCCAAGCCTCATTGATATTTCAGAATATGGCGGAAATTCGGAAGTGTGGCTCAGATTCGATTTCGATACCCGCGACCCGCTGTACAACGGGTTCCGCGGCTGGATGGTCGATGACTGCGTGATCTGGCCTTACTCCACCGAGTAAATAATTCCATTCCTGACATGAAAGAAACAACAGGCCCCCGGACAATCCGGGGGCCTTTCCTGTAATGCCAATCCTATTTTTTAATGCTTCTTTCAGGTGCGCCGACTTTCCAGGGACTGTTGAAAAAAACAAGTTTTTTCCGGTACCCCACCCTTTAGGGTGGGTGGAAAGCGCATGGTTCCTGGGATCACCCACCCTAAAGGGTGGGGTACCGGAGTATTTTTCCCTTTTT
>CBDUUJ010000100.1:0-8072 GCA_965370205.1 uncultured bacterium | reverse complement strand
CCTCGATACTGTTTTTTAGATATGATATCCTTGTGGCACAGTACGATTTGATGTGATATAATCCTTTCTTTCGTGGGGACGAAAATCCCCGGAAATTTTGCGTATTTAGTTTAGAATGATTTCTACAAACGAGGTCATCGTATATGCGTTTTAGCTCAATTCTACCCACAATCAGCCTGGCGGCGATTCTGATAATGCTGCTGACTTTGCCGGTCGCGGCCACCAGTGGCGTAACTCCAGGCTATGATCTTGAGTTCTCGCGATTCCTTCAGTCACAGGGAGCCAAGATTCAACCCAGTGTGGTTGTTGTTGAAACCCGTTTCACCAGGGTAATTCACGAGGAAGGTCAGGAAAGGACAATCACTGTCGAAGGTGATTTCGCCACCGGATTTTTCTACAGCCGGGATGGAATTGTGGTGACCGAATACACCACGGTCATGCACGCCCCATCCACATACTTCGCCCGAACCTCAGGACATTCCGCCTCTGAGGCCGACCACATACTGGTCCGTCTCGCAGACGGCAGAACCTACGAGGCGGAGGTTGTCGGGCTGGATGGTTCGACATCGCTTGCTGTTTTACAGGTGAAGAACATCTCCCCTGAGGATTCGGTGCCCATCCCGATCGGCGATTCCAGCGACGTCATTGTCGGGGAACCGATTATGTTCCTCGGTTACAACTGGATCTCACGATCGCGCATCAGCTACGATTTCGGAGTGATCAGCGCTCTGAGACCCAAGTTCCCCAGCATTGAGGAAAGCGTTAACCAGTATTTCCAGATTAATGTCCCTCAGAACCGTGGGAACGTAGGCGGCGTTGTGGTCAATTCAGGGGGAGAAGTAATTGCTATTATGACCGACATCGCTCCATATCCGGACGCGACGGAGATTCACTTCGGATTGCCAATTGATATTGTAGTCGAGGTGGTCGACTCAATCATCGATATTGGTGAAATGAATCGACCATGGTTCGGGATGCGTCTGCTGGAGATGAATTCCCAGATCGAACGGGCATATTCGATAATTTCCGACATGGATGGTGACGGGCTTGTCACCGACTCTGACAGGGAAATGTTCGAGGATGAATCGGGAATCGATCTGAGTAACTGTATCTTCGTTATTTACGTGTCGGAGGATTCTCCCGCCAGCGATGCCGGTTTAAGAGAGGGAGACCTTCTGGTGGAGTTTAACGGGGTGCCTGTTTCTTCTATGGCCGAGCTTAACAACCAGATCGAGCACTACGGGATTGGTGACAAGGTGACGCTTGAATGGATGCGGCGCGAATATGCCGTATGGGATCCTTACATCGCGGAGATCGAGATTGAATACAGCGGTCAGCGTGATGAGGAGGAAGAGTAGTAATTGTCCGTTTTTCTTAAAATACCGACGAAACTTGTCATCCTGGCGATTTTGTCCGGATGGCTTACACTAACGATATCTTCGGGTCCTGCATCAGCCGATGAACGTGAGCCTCTCATGGATCTGGAGCGTGGCGCAACGGAATTCTTCGAAGAGGTCGCACCATCCATCATTCAGATTTTCAATGGTGGTATAAGGGTCGAGGAAATGGGCGGCGCAGGTTCGGGATACATCATAGACCGCGAAGGACATGCGATTACCAATTACCATGTATCCGATCAGGCTTCTGTTCTTGAGATTTCCCTTTACGGCGATGAGGAATATTCGAATCAGTACGCGGAAGGACGCTGGAAAGGTACGCTCATCGCCGAGGACACCGCTCTGGACCTGGCGGTTATCAAGATTGATGCGCCTGCGGACAGGTTTCATCCTGTACGCCTCGGGGACAGTTCGCTTGTGAAACCCGGCGATACCGTTGCCACATTCGGCTCCCCGGGCGGCGATCCCGGATGGGTTGACAGGAGCATTGTAAACCTTCATGACAGTTGGCTTGAGTTCTATAATTTGAACCTTGGGATCATTTCCGAGGTCATGAACTTTGAGGAATCGTTCTGGACATATCGGGACGTATTTGCATCAAATTATGTCGATTACCTGTCGCGAGTCGGACCGAGAGACTATGGTTCCGCCGTTGAATATCTGTTCCATACCGACAGCACGATTAACCACGGTAATTCCGGCGGGCCATGTCTTAATGTATACGGAGAAGCGATAGGAACCAACACCTGGGGATTCCCGGGTGAAAATATGGGATTCAGTGTTCCGGTGAACCTTTTGAAAAGAAGTGTAACCGACATTCTGGAATATGGACGCGTACGTCGACCGTGGTGCGGAATTGCGCTGCATCCCGCTCGCGCTCCCGAAGGGGACCTGAACAATCAATGGGAGATGGAGGCTTATCCGTATACCGGCCTGATATGGTTTGACGCTACTCCCGATGAGATGGAAATATATAAGGTCAATCCTTACTCTCCCGCCTACGAAGCCGGATTGCGGGAGGACGATATTATTCTCCGCATCAATGGCCGGGAGTTCGGGAATATTTTCGATGTTTATTCATATCTTCTGAGCAGAGAGCTTGATGATGAAATAGTGATAGAGTACGAACGCAATGGACATGGAATGCCTCCTGCGTTTGTAACAATTGCCGAGAAGAAAACTCGGTATGACAACACTGAGATCAATGCCTTCGGATATGGCGGATCGTCGTTTAACGTTACGCGATATTCGTCTGATATAACTTATTAGAAAAAAAATTACTGGGGAAAAGAACCATGAGAACATTTTTCAAAACCCCGACAAAACTTGTCATACTTGCTTTACTGGCCGGATGGCTCATTGTGGCATCATCCGCCGGTCCCGCGGCTGCGGATGAACGCGAGCCTATTATGGATCTGAAGCATGGTGCAGCGGATTTCTTCGTTGAGATCGTGCCGTCCATAGTGCAGATTATGAACGGCGGGATATTTTCAGGTGGCGGGTCGGCAGGCTCCGGTTACGTTATTGACCGCGAGGGCCACGCGATCACCAACAAACATGTTTCCGACGAGGCTCCGGTGCTGGAGGTCGCCTTTTTTGGCGATGAGGAACAAAACAGAGGATACGAGGAAGGCCGATGGAAGGCTGAGCTTATCGCCGAGGACCCCGCCCTGGACCTTGCCGTAATCAAGATTACTGCGCCACCGGATCGATTCCATCCCGTCAGGCTCGGTGACAGCGCGCTTATGCAGCCTGGCGACACGGTCTGCACTTTTGGCTCGCCAGGCGGCGATCCGGGCTGGGTTGACAGGAGCTGGATCGCGATTCATGACAGCTGGCTTGAGTTCTATAACATCAACCTAGGTATCATTTCAGAGGTCCTGTGCTTCGAGGAGGCATACTGGACCTATTGGGCTAACACCGATCGGGAGAGAGCGGGCACGAAGGATTATGGTTCCGCTGTCGAGTATCTGTTCCACACCGACGCGGCAATCAACCAGGGTAACTCCGGCGGTCCCTGTATCAATGCATATGGGGAAGCGGTTGGGACCAACACATGGGGTTTCGGCGGAGAGAACATGGGATTCAGCGTTCCCGTAAATCTTCTCAAGAGAAGTGTCGTCGATATTATCGAATATGGGCGGGTTCGACGGCCATGGTGCGGAATTGCCATGCATCCGGCACGCGCTCCTGCCCAGTCTCTGCAATACCTGTGGGAAATCGGTGCCACTCCTTTTACCGGCACCGTCTGGTTCGACACAACTCCGGAATTCATGAAAATTTACACAATCAACCCGTATTCACCTGCCTATGAAGCGGGATTGCGGGAAGGGGACGTCGTTCTCCGTGTAGATGGTAAAACGTACGAGAATGTATTTGATGTCTACTCATATTTCCTGGCAAGGGAAATTGGGGATGAGCTTGTAATAGAATTTGAGCGCGACGGTCATGGCATGCCGCCTGCATTTGTAACGATCGATGAGAAAAAGACAAGATATTTCGGTACGGCTATTAGTGCCTATGCCTATCATTCATGGTCTATGGACATTACGCAATACACATCTGATATGACATATTGATTCTGATATCCTTGACGTTCAAGTGAACGTACATGGGAAGCGGAGGACTCGAGAAAGATATGCGAAAATACATCCTTTTCCTGCTTGCGGCAATGATTCTTGTATTGCCCTGGAATTTATCTTTAGCCGAAGATGAAGTAACCACTCTGGACCGCGAGGATTTTCCACCTGTCAGGGTAGCCGAACAATGTGGCAATTGCCTGGTTACCGTTGAGAGCGTGGGGCTTCCATATGCCGGGTTTTCAGTTTTAAACCCATTCCAGCGCACTATTGCGGAATTTGGCGGAACCGGTTTCGTCCTGAGATCCGATGGCTACATTCTCACATCCCCTGATGTCGTTCGGGATGCCGAGATACTTACGGTTATCCATCAGGGGGAAGAATATGAAGCCACGGTCGAGATGATCGATGAATATTACGACCTTGCGCTTTTACGGGTCGATGCCACTCTTCCTGAGGTTAACTGGGGTGACAGCGATAATGTGGTCCGGGGACAGCCCGTCGTCGTTATGGGTTCACCTGCCGGACTTGAACAGACCCTGACCTATGGTTTTGTCTCCAATATCAGGGACTTCAGGGTTGTCGGACCCAGCGGCTATGATGGAATGCTGGTCCTTGGCGGTTTCATAGTTGATGCCGCTTTGCACAGAGGCGTACAGACCGGTCCGGTTTTCAATTCTGACGGCGAGATGATTGCGATCGTGAGCCGTAAATCGCGCGGCGGCGAGGAAAATATCGGCTACTGTATACCATCCAACCTGATTAAGCATGTCGGCGATCAGATGATTTCAGAGGGCCGGGTATGCCATCCGTGGCTGGGAATTTTCCCTCACTATAATTACAATCGTGCGCTTGCTCTCTACATGGGTATTCCGATTAACGAGATCGATCCGGAGACCGGGGAAAAATACGACGTTGTCGGAATCCTGGTTGCGATGGTCGCTGATACAAGTCCGGCGGCTGAGGCCGGCATCTATCGTGGCGACCTGATTCTCAGAGCCGATGATATTCTCCTCCGGACAATCAAGGATCTTGAGGAGATTATCCTCAACAAGGGTTGCGGAGAGGAAGTGGAATTCACCATTATCCGTAACTTTGAGTTGAAATACGTCACAATCGAAATTGGTGACAAGCAGGAAGATTACGGAAATATCTACATGGTTGGACGCAATGTGTCAATCTGATTGATTTATTAAACTGATGAATAAATCGGACCCCTGTTACGCGGGGGTCCGTTTATTTTGGATTAACCGCTGCCTCATGGTCGTAAACCCGATAGTAGTCTTAATACATAACATTTCTGCTGTGTTATAATACCGCACCTGTATCGGGCTGTTTAAGTGAGAGAAATAAAATGATCCTGCTGGCAATAATGGATGGATGGGGGCTTGCCGGAAGCAACCACAGAAACGCGATTCTTGAGGCCGATCCGGAGTTCATAAACCGGGTCGCCCGGGAATTTCCCGGTCGTCCGATATTCGCTCATGGCGAGTATGTCGGTCTTCCGCAAAAGCAGATGGGCAACAGTGAGGTAGGTCATCTGAATATCGGCGGTGGACGGAAAATCCGTCCGGATCTGGTTATTATCAATAATTTAATTGAGAACGGCGGTTTTTTCAGAAATGAAGTACTTCTTGCGTTTGTAAAGAAGGTCAAAGATCGCGGCGGTCGTCTGCATCTCATGGGGCTTCTTTCGGATGGCGGAATCCATTCCCATATAAATCACCTCGACGCGCTTCTGAAACTGATCGATGATAACGGACCGGTAACCGCATTCCTGCATCCGTATCTGGATGGGCGGGATACCGAGCCGAAAGTCGCCGATGTTTTCATCAGGCAGGTTCAGGCGATGCTTGACAGCCATCCGGACATGTACTTCGGGACCATTGGCGGCAGATCGTGGGGAATGGACCGCGATAAAAACTGGCCTCGTGTGGAGACTCACTACAGGGCGATTGTAAAGAGAGAATCCCCGTTTCATGCTCCCATGGCGATTGAAGCAGTCGAGGCTGCATTTAATAGAAATGAAACAGATGAATTTGTGACACCGGCGATAATCGATCTGCCCGATGGTGTAGACGGTCGGGTTCTTGACGGTGACGGGATTATCCATTTCAATTTCAGGGCGGATCGCGCCATACAGATGACCCGCGCTCTTACGGATGAAAATTTCACTGAATTCGATATCCCGGATCAACCCGAAGTCGATATGGTCGCCTTTACCCTGTACGAAGAATATCTCAATATGGATGTCGCTTTCGTGGGGGAAATCCTGCATGATACTCTTGTTGAGGTTGTGACGGGAGCCGGGATGCGGGTAATGAAAATTGCCGAGACTGAAAAATGGGCGCATGTCACGAAATTTTTCAATGGTGGAATCATGGAGCCTTTTCCGGGGGAGGATCGACATCTGGTGCAGTCGCCTCTGGATGTGCGTCCTCATTATGATAAGAAACCGGAAATGAGCGCGTATGAGATCGTCGGGGAAGTTACAGAGAGAATCAAGTCGGGGAATTACGACCTTATCGTTCTCAATTTTGCCAATGCCGATATGGTCGGTCATACGGGTAATTTCGATGCGGCTGTGAAAGCCATACAAACTGTCGATATTTGTGTCAGGAGGGTTTATGAAGCTGTCAGGGATGCCGGCGGAACAATGATTATCACAGCAGATCATGGAAACGCTGAAGAGATGACCGATAATAACGGCAAGCCTGCCACAAAGCACACGACCAATCCTGTGCCATTTTTCATTCTTGATTCTGCCGTCGAATTAAGAAAAGATGAGGGTGCGCTCTGCGATATCGCCCCGACGATTCTTCACATGATGGATCTCCCGAAACCGGATGCGATGACAGGCAGAAGCCTGATCATCTGAGATAAACCATAAGTTTGGTTTCCTTACAACTGGAGGAACAGCAAAGTTCATGATTTTTTCACTGACTGAAGAAGAAAATGAAATTGTGGAACTTGTCAGGCAGGTTTCAGATGAACAGCTTGCCCCCAAAATGGCTGAATATGATGAAGCCGGGAAATTCAACTGGGATAATATTCATCTTCTGGGAGAACTGGGACTTTTAGGCGCATTGATTCCCGAGATTTATGGTGGGACCGATCTCGGATATCTTGTGTATGCAATATGCGTGGAGGAAGTCAGCCGTGGAGATTTCAATACCGGTCTGACACTCTCGGTGCACTCCATGTCGGCAGGATCCATTCTTAAGTTTGGTTCGGACGGCCAGAGGGAGAAATACCTTCCGGGAGCTGTCTCAGGTGACATTCTTCTCGCGTTCGCGCTTTCCGAACCCGATTACGGCTCCGATGCCGCCGGGCTTAAATGCAGGGCCGACAAAGTCGACGGCGGCTACATTCTTAACGGCACAAAGGCATGGATCACGAACGCTCATGACGCGCACCTTTTCGTCCTGTTCGCCACAATCGATCCGAAACTCGGGAAGAAGGGAATCACCACATTTCTGATTGAAAAAGATACTGAGGGCTTAGAGGTTTCAGGTAATGAGCCGAAGATGGGCGGAGGAGGCACATCGACCTGCCAGATTAACCTGACCGATTGCTTTGTTCCATCGGATCAATTGCTTGGGGAGGAGGGTCGCGGACTCAGGGTTGCGTTGAACACATTGAGCGGCGGAAGAATCGGAATTGCTGCCAATGCGACAGGTGTAGCGCAGAGAGCATTGGATGAGGCGCTCGCGTACTCGAAGGAGCGGATTCAGTTCGGGGTCCCGATCTGCGAGTTCCAGGGTATACAGTGGAAACTTGCCGACATGGACACGAGTACCCAGGCCGGACGGCTGCTGTATCGGAAAGCCGCGTATTTGAAGCAACTGGCAGGAAACGATATCTCGCTGGACCCGATCAGGGAGGCCAGCCAGGCGAAATATTTCGCGACCGATTCAGCCCTTCATGTCACAAGCGAGGCCGTTCAGATATTTGGCGGGTATGGTTTCTCACGCGAGTATCCGGTCGAGCGGCTTATGCGATACATCAAGGTTACACAGATTTTCGAGGGCACGAATGAAATTCAACGTAACCTGGTCGCCCGCGAATTGCTGAAGGATTAATCCTTTATCAATGC
>CBDUUJ010000099.1:0-8122 GCA_965370205.1 uncultured bacterium | reverse complement strand
GAGAATCTTCACTTTCTCGCGGGCGATAATGAGATCTGGGTCGGGGAGAATGTAGACCGGAGTCTGGAGACGGATTTCCGGGAGAAATTTTTCGTCGATGCGCCGGTCGGGAAATGGCCGTGGATGTCGATTGAAACCGGGGAGGAGTACAGGGCGTATCGTTTTGTGGAGTAAACCGAATGACAAAATACGTGCAGACAATTGGAATCGAAGTGCATGTGCAGTTGAAAACCGAGTCAAAAATGTACTGTGCATGTTCGACCGCATTCGGCGATCCTCCCAACACGCATCTCTGCCCGGTCTGTCTGGGACTTCCGGGGAGTCTGCCGGGGGTAAATCATCGGGCGGTAGTTCTCGGTTTGAAAGCCGCGAGAGCGCTTCAGTGTGAAATACCTCCGTTAGCCCAGTTCGCGAGAAAGAATTATTTCTATCCCGACCTTCCAAAGGGCTACCAGATTTCCATGTATAAATTCCCGCTGGGAGTTAACGGTCGTCTGGAACTGGTCGACGATAGAGACAAAGGCTCCGAGGCCATAGGTATAGAACGTGTGCATCTGGAGGAGGATACCGCCAGGCTTATCCATGAGGGTGATGCGGGAAGCCTGATTGATTTCAACCGCGCCGGAATTCCGCTGCTTGAGATTGTCTCCCGACCGGAAATGAAATCCCATGAGGAGGTCGTGCGATACCTGAAGGAACTCAGGAGGCTTATCAGGTTCCTTGGAATCTCGAACGCCAACATGGAGGAGGGAAGTTTCCGGTGCGAAGTAAATATTTCCATCCGTCCGACAGATCGGGAGGAGTTAGGCACGAAGGTTGAAATAAAGAATCTCAATAGTTTCCGCGCGGTGGAGTGGAGTATCGAGCATGAGACCGACCGCCAGACGGCGATTCTTCGGAAGGGCGGAAAGGTTCGGCAGGCGACCAGGGGCTGGGACGAGGATGAGGGCGTGACAGTGCATCAGCGCTATAAGGAGAAATCCTCTGAATACAGGTATTTTCCGGAGCCCAACCTGCCGGATATTCTAATTGAAGGCGATATCAAGGACGAATCGGCTTTCGATCAGGAGTTAATACCGGTGAGAAAGGTCCGCAGCCTGGTTGGCAAATTCGGGGTACCTCCATACTGTGCCGATCTTCTGATGTCGGGAACGGGCGCTCCGGATGATAATCCGTATTATGTGGCGGTCTTTTTCGAGGAGGCTATCGAGAAACACGGCGCGCTGGGCACACAGGCATCGAATCTCATGACCGGCACGGTATTCGAATTCTTCAATAGAACGGGGATCACACTCGACCGGACCGACCTGACTCCGAAGGAGCTGGCTCTGGTCACGAAGATGGTGTCCCGGGATGAGCTGAGCAGCACAAACGCCAAGAAGGTAATTGGAATAATCCTTGAGAAGGGCGGAAAAGTTAAGGATATCGTGCAACGGGAGGGGCTGGTACAGGTTACGGAAGAGGATGAGCTGGTTGGGCTGGTCAGGGAAGTGATGGAGGAGAACGAGCGGATTGTTGAGACGATTCGCAGGGGCAAAGTGAATGCAATCGGCGCGCTTGTCGGTGAAGCTATGAAGAAGAGCAAGGGGCAGGCTGATCCGAAACGCGTGAACGAGCTTCTGCAGGAAATAATACTGGGGAAAAAGAATTAGAAAGGTTGGAGGGTTGAAAAAAATGGCTGATTCAGAAAAACGTGCGCCCCATGTGACAGTGAAGAGGCTGTCCCGCTATCTCAGGGTACTGGAACGGTTCCAGGAGAAGGGTTATCAGAAGATATCCTCGGAGGAGCTTGCGAACGAGCTGCATGTGAAACCGTCGCAGCTTCGGAAAGATCTCGCGTATTTCGGCGAGTTCGGCACGAGGGGGATGGGATACAGTACCCCGAAGCTGGCTGAGGCCCTGAAAAAAATCCTGGGTCTTCACAGGCAATGGGCGATCGGTATTGTCGGGGCGGGAAATCTTGGCACCGCGCTTCTGAGATATAAGGGATTCAATGAAAAGGGATTTCGCGTGGCGGCGTTGTTCGATGATGATCCCGAGAAGGTGGGGACTTCGCGGTCAGGTGTTCATATATATCACGTGGATGAACTTGCGGATATTATCAAAGAAAAAAATATCCAGATAGCGATTATCACCGTACCTGCATCAGCCGCCCGCGCGATAGCCGAGAGCGTCTTCAATGCGGGAATACAGGCGGTTCTGAATTTAGCGCCGGTCAGCATAAAAAGCCCGCCGGGTGTAATGTGCCTGCCGGTGGATATAACAACCGAACTCAAAATCCTTTCGTACCATCTTGCATGCCTTGAGCAGCCGGGAGGGATTGAGGATGAAGCGGTCATCGATCCGGTATGAATAGCAGTGAACCGGAAGTATCAAATTGCGGTCAAATGGGAAACCGAGAGTAATGAAATGATTTCTGGTGCGCCGCTTTTCCAAGCGGCATTTATAAAAATAATAATGTGCCGGCTGGAAAGCCGGCGTACCAGAAAAAACAGGTTTTTTCCTGAATTTGTTTTAAGGATTTAACATGACAGAGGAAACACAGGTCCTGCTGGCATCGGAAAATGGATCGCTTGCGTCGCTGGAATTTCTCGCCTTAAGAATTGCAGCGATTATTTTTCTTGTTGCAGCCCTGGTCAGCCTTATATTCTGGTTCACCCGGAAGCGTCAGGCCGGGATCGCATCACTCACGGTCTCGATCATCGCCACCGCCACACTCACAGTCTCGTTGATCGTCCGTTATATCAATGTCGGTCACATGCCTTATGTCCAGATGTATGAGACCTATCTTTTTGTTGCGTGGGCGACCGCATTTATTGCGGTTATCGCCGATTTTACAACCAGATCCCGTCTTCCGTCATCAATCGCGAATGTCCTTTCAGGTTTGACTCTGGTATTTATCTGGACCTGGCCGGATACAACCCGCGAGGGGCATCCGCTGGTGGCTGCGCTCCAGAGTCCCTGGCTTGATGTTCATATCTCGACAGCATTTCTTTCCTACGCGGGATTCGCCATTTCCGCCGGGGCAAGCGTTGTATATTTCTTTTCCCGTAATGATAAAGTGGATGAGCTCAGCTATAAGCTGGTTGCATTTGCGTTTCCACTATTAGGGATGGCGATCCTTCTCGGCGCGGTATGGGCCAATGAAGTTTACGGGCACTACTGGAGCTGGGACCCGAAAGAAACGGCAGCGCTGGTAACGTGGCTTGTCTATGCGGGATATCTTCACGTGAGGCTTGTCCTGGGCTGGAAAGGAGCCAGAGCAGGCATTTTTAATCTTGTGGGATTCGCGTGCGTTATCTTTACATGGGTCGGTCTGAACGTAGTAAGTAAATTCATAGAGTTGGAATCCTATCATAGCTATACCTGATGAATGGATATGCCTGACAGCGATAAAAAAATGAAACCAACGACATCCGGACCACAGGATGAAAAGATCGGTGTTGCCGAATTCATCTGGCTTGCGCTGAAGGATATCCCGCGCCTGATGCGCACGATGACTTTCGCGGTCTGGGTGATTGGGATTCTCGCGGTATTCACACTGGTCGGAACGATACTTCCGCAGGAGCATTTATCATCGGATCCAATTAAATTCGGTCAGGGATATCAGAATTTATTCGATGTCGACCCGGATGACGGAAAATCCACGATCGGGGAATTCATCTATTACAACCTGGTCGTCAAACTTGAACTACACCGAATATTCGAGACAGGGCTGTATTATACGCTCCTGATTGTCCTGACAATTTCATCCGTTCTGTGCGCATGGGACCGTTTGAGAATCAGCAGGAAACTGTTGAAACTGACGAAACCGAAAGTCCGACCGGAAAGCGTTGAGAAAATGCCATACAGTTCCGGTGGAGTTGTTGAATCGGAAATAGATGAAGTAAATCATCGAGTGACAGAAACGATGAAACGTCACGGGTTCCAGGTATTCGCTGAATCCGATGATAACGGCACTAGGTGGTTTTTTGTTCGGAAGAATGCCTTTCGGCATATTGTTACAGTCGTTTTCCATTTTGCGCTGGTTTTCATTCTGATTGGATGCACGATCGGCGATGAGAGAGCGCTTGGGTATGAGGGGAGAATTCTGATCCGGGAAGGCGGCGCGGAACCTGTTGGAAGCAAGGCGCACAGCATCGCGCAGGAAGCCGGGGAGGAATTTCGACCGGATTATAATGAGCTTATCGAGCTTGTTGAGTATGAGAATATCTATCGCGAAGAGGATTTCCCCGGGATCGATCCGGATACAGGTTTTCCCATTAATTATAAAATGGGACCGTCCGATTATGTGAGCCATCTTCGCATTATCCGTCCGAATCCCGATGGAGAGGATGAAATTCTTGCGGAGCGGACGATCGAGGTTAATTTCCCGCTTCGGTATGGAGGAGTGGCGTATTACCAGAGTTCGGTCGATACCCTTCTGCATTTTACGGTAAGCGCTCCCGGTCAGGAGGATGTTCCCGTAATAACTCCCCTGAACAGGCCAATTACAATCCCGTATCTCAATATCAGCAGCGGCATTTCACCTTACGATATAATTGGTGGGTACTGGGAAGCTTCAGACGGCACCCGGACAGTTCTGCCGTACACAATCAGACTTGTCGACCTGAGCAGTCTCACATCCGGGTTCGGGGATGAAGTGGAAACACTTGGATATGTTTCCGAGGATCGTCCGCTTGTGATCGACGGCGTGACTATTGCGCTGGATCAGGTCGATGAATATACAATCCTGTCATATGTCTGCGATCCCGGTGTTCCGATTGTTTATTTCGGCGGGTTTCTGTTGATTATCGGGCTTTCAATTGCCCTGTATATGCCGTATCGTACCGGCAGGATAATTCTCACGCGTGAGGGGCAGAAGACCAGGTATGTTGTCGGGAGCAACTCCGGGGAATTTCCGGAATTACTGGAGAAAGCCCTTGGAAAGGACAGGGGAAGTTGATGGATATAATGCAGGGAACATCCTGCCACTTGTCAGGCGGTGTGTTATAATCCGGATTCACATATGTCCGGTGACACAAAGGCAATGAACGCATCAGCAGAAACCAGCGCGCTTCGGCAGGATGAGATCGTTCCGGAACGTCTCGCTCGAAAGGCAGCCCGCAGCGATTTCTATTTCCGTCCCGATCCATGGGTCAGCGGACTTGTTGAGAGTGTTGAGAAATGTCTCAGGGATGTTATCGATTCGGGAACCCCGTTAATAGATGAAATCGGGCTGCATATGCTGTTCGGTTGCGCCAAGCGGTTGAGACCGATTTTTGTCCTTCTGTCCCAGAATTTATTCAGGGATGAGGTTCTTCCATCGGCGATCAAATGCGCCGCTGTCGCAGAACTGATTCACTGCGCCACGCTGTTTCACGACGATGTAATTGACGAGGCGGGTTTTCGAAAGGGGAAGCAGTCGGCAAACAGCCTGTGGGGAAATAAAAACGCTGTTATTGTCGGCGACCATTTCTTCGTTCTTGCTTATGAACTTCTCTCAAAGCTTCGCGATTTCCGTATGCTTGAAATGTACATTGATATGTGCCGCTCAATCGCGCGGGGCGTGGTCATGGAGATAGCCCAGACCGGACAGATCGACACGACAGAGGAAACGCATCTGGATATTATCAGGCAGAAAACCGCGATTTTTTTCGAGACCTCGGCGGTTGTCGGCGGTTACCTGGGGGGAGCGGAGCCTGAGCAGGAGAGGCACCTTGCGGGATTCGGCCTCAATTTCGGATTCGCGTTCCAGCTTTCGGACGATCTTCTCGATCTGTTCTGCGATCCCGATGCCACGGGCAAGCCGCGCGGGTCCGACCTAAAAAGCGGGATTTACACAACATCTGTTATCCATGCGCTACGGGAGGATGAACGGTTCGCTGATGAGTTCAGGCCAGTTTTGGAAAAGGGAGAAATAACGCAGGATGGTGTGATTGATAAAATTGCAGGGGCGCTTAAATCAAACGGCGCGATGGAATATGTCATTGATTTGGTAAAGCTTCATGGTGAGAAAGCCATAAGCCATCTCGATAATCTGCCTCCGGGAAAGGCAAACGACACCTTCCGCGATCTTCTTAACAAGATTACCTCTCGGGAATATTGCTGAATTATGTTACTGCTTTCTTTGCGAGTTCTTCAGCGAAATAGCTTGATCGTACGAACGGTCCCGATGCGACTCCTCTGAATCCCATCTCCAGCGCGATTACTCTGAGATTTTCGAATTCATCCGGCGTCCAGTAGCGGACCACATCCAGCTGCTTCCCGGCTCTCGGCTGGAGATACTGCCCGATCGTCACAATTTTGCAGCCAACATCCAGAAGGTCCCCAAGCGCTTCGATGACTTCATTTTTCGACTCGCCCAGTCCAAACATCAGTCCGCTTTTCGTGGGGATATCGGGTGCGATACGCCTGGATGTGTCGAGGACCTGAAGCGAGCGCTGGTATGTGGCTTTGCTTCGGATGGATGGTGTGAGTCTGCGGACTGTTTCGAGGTTGTGGTTGAGAATCGTGGGATGTGAATCGAGGACTGTTTTTATCGCCGGTTCCGATCCGTTGAAATCCGGGATCAGCACCTCGATGCCGGCATCCGGGATGATTTCATGGATTGCCCGGACTGTTGCAGCGTAATGTTCAGCGCCACCGTCGCCAAGATCATCGCGCGCGACTCCGGTCACGACCACGAATCGCAGCCCGAGGCGTTTCGCGCATTCGGCAATTTTTTCAGGCTCCCCGGGATCGAGAGGCTCGGGATGTCCATGCCCGACACCGCAAAATCTGCATGCCCTCGTGCAGATCGTGCCGCCGATCATGAAGGTCGCGATTCCTCTTCCGAAACATTCTCCGAGGTTCGGGCATTTTGCGCTGAGACAGACCGTGTTGCATCCGGCGAGTTTGTCTCTCATATCGGAAAGGACACTCGCGCGGACACCTTTGACCTTTATCCAGTCTGGTCTCTCAGGATGCCTTTGAATTATCTTATGACCGGATGAGTTAACCACTCTCGGGGGATTCCGTTAATGGAGTTACCGAAGGATTACTAGCATTCCTTCTGGACTTTTTTTCTATAGGCGTTCAGGAGTTGTTTCATAACCGGTCGCTCAGAACTGTCGCCGACCGTGTTCCCCTCGATCTCCCGAACGGGCATGATCTCGATCAGGCTGTTTGTTATCAGTACTTCGTCGGCGTTCATCAGTGTTTTCCTGCTGATACGCTTTTCCTTCAGGGGGATGCCAAGCTCCTCGGCAAGCTCTATAACCACGCTGCGTGAGACATCCATCTGGATTCCGTCATCGGCGGGCGGTGTTGTGATCTTGTTATTCTTAACAATGAAAAGGTTGGTTGTGGTGCCCGCGCAAATTCCGCCTTCGGTGTTCTGGATGAGAACCTCATCAAGCCCGCGCTCCCAAGCCGCACGCCTGGCGAGGATCATCGGGAGGAAACAGATCGTGTTGTGCCCTGCGATCGGGTTGTATGGACTTATGCGGTAGCCTGATATTCGCACCTTCACCCCGTCTTTGTATTTCGCCGGTTTGGGAGGAGTAAACGGTCGCACATGGGCGAAGGTGTGGGTGGTCACTCCATCGGGGCCCGATATCATATTCAACTGCGAACCGAAAACAGTGATGCGGATATAAGCGTTTCCCTCTGTGGCATCATTCTGTCGAAGGAGTTCCCGCACGATAAGCCACAGGTTCTCCTCGTCGTAAATAAGGTTCAGCCTGAGGGCCTCGCAGCTTTCCTGGATTCGCTGGAAGTGGCGGGTGAACTGGAACGGGACGCCCTTGTAACTTCTGAGCACCTCGAAAAGCCCGTCGCCATAGAGCAGACCGGTTGAGAGAGGGCTGATTAAGGCCTCATCCTCCCAGCGAATCGCGCCATCAAAAAATACTCGACTACGCGCCATATAAAACAATCCTCCATTAAACGGGTACACCTGCTTTTCGAGGACGAAAAGAGGTGTCCCCGAAAAGGTGGAAAAGGTGACGTTTATATAAACAGAGTATATATGATTTAATATCGGCCTGCACGGGGGGTTTGTTTTCCAGAGACGGAATTATTATCAGAAGATACGGGGACAGGCACTCGTTTTTGGCTTGCAGGAATTGGCGGGATTGGAACGGCAGCAGAAGCCAAAAAC
>CBDUUJ010000098.1:0-8233 GCA_965370205.1 uncultured bacterium | reverse complement strand
CCTCGAAGAACCTTCAACAGGGCTGCCTGCTCAAGCGTAACCATCCCTTCTTTTATTGCCTGCTTGCGAATATCATCGGTTGACGAATCACGAAGTATCAGTTCGCGGACCTTGGGGCTGACTCTCATCGACTCGAAGATACCGGCTCGACCCTTGTAACCGGTGCCACGGCAGATCGTGCATCCCCTGCCCTTGAACATGCGGGCCTTGGCAAGGGCTTCATCGACATTGATATGGGAGCTTGTTGTCCCAAAATACCTGATGAACGTGCTTCGAAATTCCTCAGTGAGGGGAAGAGGCTCCTTGCAGACCGAACAAACGGTCCTGACAAGCCTCTGGGCAAGTACGCCGATCGCCGAAGCGGCGACCAGGTAGTTGGGCGCCCCCATCTGGACCATTCGAACAATACTGGACGGCGCATCGTTGGTATGGAGAGTGGTAAATACAAGGTGTCCTGTAAGCGACGCTTCCACCGCAGCGTTGAGAGTATCTTTATCACGAATCTCACCAACGAGGATGATATCCGGGTCCTGGCGGAGGAAACTTCGAAGCGCATCGCTGAAATCGAGACCGGCCTTGCGGTTTACCTCAACCTGGTTGATGCCCGGAAGTGTGTACTCCACCGGATCCTCAATCGTGATAATATTGACCTTGTTATCGTTGAGCATATTAAGGATTGAATACAGGGTCGTGGATTTCCCTGAACCTGTCGGGCCGCTGACGATCATGATTCCCCACGGACTTTTTGACATTTCACGCACAAATTTGTCGTCATGCTCATCCAGGCCAAGCTTTTCAAGTCCAACCATCGCGTTGCCCTTGTCAAGAATACGGAGAACAAGCTTCTCTCCATAGACCGTTGGAAGGCAGCTCACGCGGAAGTCAAGGTCCTTTCCCGCGATTTTGGAACTCATGCGGCCATCCTGGGGTCTTCGACGCTCCGCAATATCGAGAGAGGACAGAATCTTGAGCCGTGAGATCGTGGGATTCTTGATCTTGGTCGGGATCGTCATGATCTTGTGAAGGATACCGTCAATACGATACCTCACAACGACCTCTTCCTCGGTCGGTTCCACATGGATATCCGAAGCGCCCGACTCGACGGCCTCGGTGATGATCGTGGTAACAAGACGAACAACCGGGCCGGCATTGACCGCATCCAGTCCGTCGGCCTGAAGGCTTTTGGAGATGTTGATAGTCTCATCCTCCTCTGCGTACTGATCCATCGCAGCGGAGATGAATTCGTCAGTGGCGAACTTCTTGCCGACCTTCTGGAAAATAATTTCGCGGATCTGATCTTCGTGGGAGATGAATGGGATTATTTTCATCCCGGTCATCATTCGGAGGGTTTCCCGCAGGACAAAGTCAAGGGGATCGCCCATTGCCACCTCAAGGGCGTCATCAACGACCCTGATCGGCAGCACCATGAGCTTGTTCATCTGCTCCGGAGGGATAAGAGACTCAAGTTCCTTGGTGTACTGATAATCGGCAAGGTTCTTGAACTTGATACCGGTCTGCTTTTCATAAGCAAGCGCGACATCGTCCTTCGTGCAGAATCCCTGCCGAACGAGGATTTGGCCGATCCTGTCTTCCGGGTTGGATTTCTGAAGCTCTAAGCCTCGCTCCAGCTCCTCCTGGGTAACAGCCCCGGCACGGATAAGGATCTGGCCAAGCTTTTCCCTCTTCTGATCTACGGGAACCATTTTTTACTTTATTAAGCCTTAACTTTTATCGGCAACCATGCGAACATGTGCTCATCACCTGGATGCGCAATAAAATATCGTAATCTAACAAATAAGCAAAGTCAATAATTGCCCACCCGCTATTAAGACCGTATAATCAATGAATCGACCAATCTGAACAATAGTTCAGCTTCAGTCAACCATAATTTACCATATTTAACACGTTAACTGTAGCACCTTATGGAAAAAAAACCGATATACCCGGAACTGGAATATTCGAGCGCTGACCGGATATCCAACCTGGCAGCGGTGATCCTTCTCGGAGTCGGACTCTGGCTGGTTAACAGCGGCTTATCCATGTTCCCGGATCAAATCCCCTGGAGCGGTTCAATACCTCTGAACACACTTCTCTGGGATCTCGCGGTTCTTTTCATTCTCGCAGGTGCTCTGATTATTATCGTCAGGAGCATCGGGAAACTGAAGAATCCTGAAAAAATCGTCTCTGTATTTATCCTGCCACTGATTTATGCGTTCGGAACAGCCGTGGTTCTGATTCTCGCGGAGCACCTGCTCAGGTACGTTCTATTCCCCTACCCGCTCGATGACGGCGAGGGATTCTGCCTGAACCAGGCTCTCAGGCTTGCTTCCGGACAGGCACTCTATCCCCCCATCGACTCGCTGCCATATATCGTTACGAATTATCCGCCGGTATTCCCCGCAATTCTGAATTTTTTCATCAATATTGAAAATCCCTCGCTGATTACCGGACGGATGATTTCCGTCATCTCAACAATCGTCCTTGGACTGGCGACGGCCGGATGTGTGAGGGCAGCCACGGGAGACAACCGCGCAGGCTGGATAGCTGCTCTCATGATTCTTGCAAGCCCGGTAATTTATTTCTGGGGGGCGCTTCTCAGGGTGGATCTCCTCGCGACGGCGCTTGGGATGGTCGCGCTGTGGATCGCGATGTCGGCAGGGGGACCGAGGGTATTCTGGTCGCTTCCGTTCCTGCTTGCCGCGATCTTCACCCGCCAGTCCGCGGTCGAGGCATTCATCGCAATTGCCATCGGACTACTCTCAAGCCGCGAAAAAGGGAATAATTCCGGAAAATACTTTTTGATTTTTATTATAAGCTGGGTTATCGGGGGACTGATCGTTCTTTTCCTTCTGCAAAACTGGTCGGGAGGGGAATTCTGGAAGCACACGGTAACATTGACTCGTACACAGTTTTATCCCGCGAGGATACTGTCCGCGGCTGAATGGATCCTGCCCGTTCACGCCCTGATGTTTCTCCTCGCGCTGTTTGCACTTCCACGAGCGTTGACCGACAACCGCAGACGAATGCTCGGGATATTTTTCATCGCGAGTTTCGCAACATCTCTGCTCGCGGGCAAGGTCGGAAGCGATCTGAATTATTACATGAATCTCATCACCGCGTCGGCATGTCTTACCGGACTTTTCGCAGCAGACCTTTTCAGTGCCTTTCAAAAGCAGAAAAAAATCCGGCTTGTCGCGGTCATGCTGTTGATACCCGCCGCCCTGGCGCAGTCTGGATTTATCGAGGGCGACCGGGCATGGTCGTTCACGCCCCGGAGCGACAGTACACAAAACGATTACCGGAGCGGTGAAAATATAGTCGAGATTCTGTCATCGGTGAACGGTCCGATCCTTTCCGAGGATGAGGGTTTCTGCCTGCTTGCCGGTCATGAGGTCCTGTTCAACCCGTTCATAATGAGCGAGCTGGCTCGGGAGAAAATCTGGGACCAGGAGCCGTTCGTCAGGGCCATAGAAGAGAAACAGTTCGATCTGATAATGCTTCGATTTGATGTAAATGACCCCGGTCACGACGACCGCCCCAGTGTCGGGACCTACGCCGGGTGGGACAGGTTCACGGAATCGATGGAGCGCGCGATCGCCGATAATTACGAGATCGATTTCAACATCAGCCCGATTTACATGCGCCGCTGGTGGTTCATTTACCGGCCTGTCGATACAATACCCGAACCGTTGGATTTCGAATCTGAAATTTTTCAGGAGGGTAATATCCCGGTTACCGAAGAGGATACTCCCGGCGAAGAAGAAACTCCCCGGACTACAGATTTACTGGATGGCGGCTGACAGCCCTTTACAATTAACCCTCATGTGACTAGAATCGCCCATGGAGCCACCGGAGGCCCGATAATGGCTATATATTTCAAAGACATAATCCTCGCAATCGCCTTTTTTCTCTATCCATTCTTCCTTCTGCTTCTTTCAAATCAGCTTGAGACCATCGGAATGAGGAAAGACGGCTCCCGCAAGTTCGTGCATATCTCGATGGGCCTGGTGATCCTTTTCGTGCCCTTTTTCGATCACGTGTGGTTCGCCCTGCTCCCGCCATTCATTTTCACTATTGTTAACCTGATCGACTACAGGTTCGGATTTTTCTCGCAGATTCAGGGGGAGGAACGCGGGAATGTCGGCACCATTCTCTACCCGATAAGCTACATGATTCTCATCGCCATTTTTTTCCACACCAGCTACTGGGGGCTTGCGGTTCTGGGAATTTTGACTATGGCGTTCGGCGACGCTTCCGCGAGCATTTTCGGTCGCGCGCTTGGAGACTCGAAGTACTCGGTCAACGGTGAGACACGAAGCTACGCGGGAAGTATCGCGATGTTTATCACGACTTTTATTCTCACCATACTATTACTGGTTTTCTATGGACCCCAGATGGGACTGTCGCTGAAATACCTGTCTCTTCTGGCCACGGGATTTTTCATCGCCGGTACCGCAACCGTGGTCGAGGCGTTAAGCATCAAGGGCAGCGACAATATCACCGTGCCCCTCATGACCGCCTTTTTCGGATGGGTACTGCTTGCGATATTCCTCCCCAACGTGCTTGGAAATCAGTCGATAGTCGAACAGCCTCTGTTTTAGTTCCCGCATCCGGACAAAATAATCCGAGAAATGGAATTTCCGGTGCCACCCACAAACAAATTTCAATTTATATCCACTCTGTACCTGATTATTCTATCTTCATCATCCCGATACATCATCCGGAATTCCTCCACTCCCTCCGAGTACAAATCAGGATTTTCCCTCGATATATCATGCCCCTTCCACTCCTCGAACCACGCCTCCTCCTCTTCGGTAAGAGGTGAGTCGAAATTATCCGGGATCGCCCGATACCTGACCAGCTCAAGATTGAACGTGTGCTCACTCCCCGGGATGTCCCTGAAGTAATAATCGACATGATAGATGGCATCCAGGCTGTAGCGATTCCGAAACGGCAGGCTCAGCACTGTGTTCTCGATGTAATAGCGTGAGATCAGATGCCCGTTGCGGTACACCATTACGAAATTCTCCGGCGCATGCGACAGAATATCTTTCGTGTAAATATCCCAGCTGCTGATTGAATGAACGATGTCGGCGATCTCCCGGTCGTTCAGGCCGAGCAGGTCGAGCACCGGCTGATCGTAAAAATACGGGATCTTCCCGCACTGCTCGGCGGCAAGAAGCCCGTTGATATCCGGATTGTCGTGAAGGTCCCGTCCGACAAACTCAAGCGCATCGACAGGGGGATTCCTGAAACGATCGATGATTTCCCCCGGTGTTTTTCTCCCGGTCACAAGCCCCGCAATATTCGCTGTGAGGAAATTCGGCGGACGGTTCATCGGGGGTGTAATGCCATAGGCCGGCGGAAACGAATATGCCAGGTTCGCGAGAATGAAAACTGCAACAGTCCATGTTGAAATCCTCTTCCACCACGGAATTGATTCACTTCCGAACCTTGAAGCCAGGATAAACGAGCCGATCGCGGAGAAGATAATGATCGGGACCCCGAAACGATCGTAGGGATGGATATCGCCGCCGACATACAGGATGAACGTCACGAGCACCGCAGCCTGCATAACGATCGCCAATAAAGCTCTCCCCGATTCGCCGGCGTGCGATTCCCTTTTTGCAAATATGCCCAGAAGCACCGGGATGATTAATGGGATCCAGAGTGAGTGATTGAGGAACCCGATCAGATAGCGGGAGCCTGATTTCAGATTCGCGCGGACTCCATTGTTGACCTTGGCAAAGAAAGTATTGGGAACCCATGCACCGAATGTCGCGTATCTCCAGATAAGGAAGATAATAAACGGAGCGAGGACCATCGACGCCCAGAGCGCCAGCCTTTTAATTGCCTTTTCTCTATCTTTTTTACCGATTGCGACAATTTTCCATGCTCCAATAATGACAAAATACATAATGCCTTCGGGGCGTGTAACTGCCAGCAGGAAATACGGGATCGCGGAATACGGGAACCTGTTATCATCGGTTTCCTCGAGCATCGCGAGCCTCATCCCCAGGACTATCAGATAGATGAAAAGTCCGTTTTCAAGCCCTGTCTGCGACCAGAACAGGTACATAGGCGCAGTCGCCACGACCAGAGTCGCCATTAATCCATAACCTGCGCGATCCCTGCCGATCACCCTGAACAGCAGGATCATCTCAAGTAGAGTCAGTACCCCGAATAGCAATCCCAGACATCTTCCGGCATTGACTACATTGACACCCCAAATGCCTGTTATTGCCAGCAGCGCCACCCAGGTCGGGTTCGAATAACCCTCCACCACATCCTCCCCAACATTGAACACAAGCCCGTGACCGTCCGCTATGTTTTCAGCATATCGAAAGCTGATATAAGCATCCTCGGTTGTCACAGTGAAAGAGATTATCGCGAGCAGCACAAACAGCGTACTGATAATAAGCCAGCCGGGGATTATTTTCGGGGAAGTATTTTTAGATTTTAATGATTGCGGTTCCAATTGAAAATCACTTTTCATTTTATCAAAGATGCCATAGATACCTGCGATTACTTCAGCATAGAAATGAGTAAGTCATTTTAACCGGGAAAACTGCTCTGCGCAATCGCGACATTATTAATGTAAGCGCAGCTTGAGGAAAGCTGATGGCTTGGCACATCTGATGGTCGATCTCGAAAAAGAACTGAAAAAAGCCCAGGACGAGATGCATGGCGGCTCGCCGGAACGCGCTATCGCGATTCTGAAATTCCTGAAGCGGGAATACAACAGGTCCTCCGACGACCTTATTCTAACTGAAGAGGAACGGCTTCGCGGACTGATCAAGGTTCTCAACAATCTTGGTGTCGTCCAGAAAAATTGCGGGTCTCTCGAGGAGGCAACCAATTCCCTGGAGGAAGCATATGAGATCGCCGTAACGCTGGGGGAAAAAAGCGTCCGGATGCAGACAGGAATTCTTTCCAACCTCGGTCTGCTTTACAGCCGCAGACGGAAGTACACGAAAGCGCTGGATTCATTCAATAAGGCTCTGAATCTGTCCAATGAATTTCCGGACAAAGTGACAACCGGCCTGACCATCAAATTGCATAACAACAGGGCGCTGTTTTTCGTTCGATTCGGGGAACCTGACAAGGCCCGCGAGGAACTTGCCCTGGCTCTTGAATCCGCTCACGAGGAAGCGATCAACGGTAATGAGTCCGAGCGTGAAGCATGGCTCACCGCCAACCTTGCAATGGTTCATGCCGAACTGGGGACCGAGGAAGTATACAATCCATCGAGGCAGGAGGAACTTTACCGGCAGGCGCGGACAATGTTCCTTCGGTCGGCGGATCTGTACGGACAGGAGGGATATATCCAGAACCGCCTGAAACAGATAATCAATGCTGCGGAGATAAACATCCGCCTGCGCGCTCCCGAGGAGGCCAGGCGCCTTCTGGTTAAGGCCCGTCGCGAGGCCGAGCGCATGAAATACGGACGTATCCAATGTGAGATAGCCCATGTTGCGGTCGAACTCGCTCTTGTGGCGCCCGACCGCGAGAATTTACTGATCCGCGTACAGGAAGCGACAAAGACACGGATCGAAACAAATCCCGCCGATCTTCCAATACGCTGGGCACGTCTGGAAGGCATCCTTCGCCGCGCCGGCAGAACCGATGCGCTCAAACTGCTCTCGGATTCCAAAAAGACCAGGGGGATCAATCGCAACAGTGAAAAGACAACCCCGAAATAATGTCGCAATAAATTATTGTATTTCTATATAAATGTTTTTCTTATCAGTGTATTCTTATCGATGAAATACCTGTTGTTTTTTAGTAGAATATTTTTTTGTGCAATCACACGGCGGGAACCGGATATTCTGCATTATAATCTTCGAGCGCGTGAAATATGGACACAAAGGAAATACGCGATTGGCGAACCTTTATCGACACTTTTCTTTCGCAGCTTCTGGACGCTTCGGGTTGCGATCATGCCGCCTTTGTGGACACAAGCTCAGGACGTGAGCGTTATGTCTTTGCCACTCGCGAGCATCCACTTCCCGATATTAACTGGCACGAACTTATCGTTTTTTTACAGAAGCTTCTGCAAAATGAACCCGGGCATATCGTTATCGACCATGAAAAAATCAGCGGGCTTGAATGCGGCTCCGAGATCATGCAGCATTTCGAATCGGAGCTCCTGACCGAGATTTTCTGTTTTCCCCTGCTCGACAATGACAACATGCTTGGGATAGCCTGCGGTTTCAGGACCACAACCTCGCAT
>CBDUUJ010000097.1:0-8238 GCA_965370205.1 uncultured bacterium | reverse complement strand
GTTTATTAACTTACGAAAACGCACTGCCGTGCTGTTCTACGGTTTACTGCTTTTCTGGATGATTGACGATAGAAAGGACACCCACAAACCCGATGGTTATCATAAAATTGACCATATTAGCATCAAGTTTGTGGGCGGCATAATTAGGTTTTTGTTACTAAATAATTTAATGCAGGAATATTAGATGATTATTGTTGAAAATCTGATACTCTGGAAGTCTTGGCTTTTTCAACAGTCCCGCACGGCAGTGCGTCCTGGATGTTTATTAACTTACGAAAACGCACTGCCGTGCTGTTCTACGGTTTACTGCTTTTCATAAGAAAACGCACTGCCGTGCTGTTCTACGGTTTACTGCCTTTCATAAGTTATTTAAGAAGATAATATTTAATGTCCAAACCTGTCGAAATCGATCTCTCCAGATACAAAAAACCGTCTCGAAGGTTTTTCTCAAGGGATACGCTGACCGTTGCGCAATCGCTTCTCGGCGCCTATATCCGACATGAACTCGATGATGATGAGATTGTCGGTGGTATGATTGTCGAGACGGAGGGCTATCTCTGCACCGAACCCGGATGCCATGCGTTCAACGGTGAAACGAAACGCAATCGCGCGATGTTCGGTCCGCCGGGGCATGTGTACACGTATTTCACGTATGGAAATCACTGGATGTTCAATATTGTTACTGAAAAGGAAGGACTCGGCTGCGCGGTTTTGATTCGCGCGATCGAGCCGGTCGAGGGTATCGAGCTGATGTGGGAACGTCGTCCGAAAGCGAGACAGGTCGTCGATCTCACGAATGGACCCGGCAAACTGGCGGCAGCGCTTGGAATCGGACGCGAGCAGTATGGGCTTGATCTGCTCAACTCATCGCTTCGAGTTATGATTCCATCATCGGCAGCCCAAAAACGAATGATTGCCAGGCATGGTGGAATCCGGCAAACCACCCGAATCGGTCTTGGGGATTCAAAGGGCGCGGAGCTTCCGTATAGATTCTATCTTCGGGAGCATCCATCGGTGAGCATCCGGGAGAAGCGAAAAAAATAAAAGAAAATCCATTTCAACCTGCTTATTAAAGGGATTTATTATTGGCAAGAAGCTATGAAATCTGCTATGCTTGCGCGGTTAATTACGTGGCGCGTGATGGCTTTTTGCTATTGTGTTGTATTGTGCCACGGCAAATTACATTATCTCGTGAGTATTTCCTGAATAAGAACACGCTCGCAATGCGAGGAAATCCATGGACTATACGATTGTTGATCTCCTGATCGAACTTGCTGAGAGACAGGCTTCGGACCTTCATGTCACTGTTGGTGTACCACCAACGCTGAGGGTTCACGGTAAGCTTATTCGCCTTGACCTTGAGGCGCTTACCCCGGAGGACACCCGAGGTCTGGCATTCTCGATCATGCGCGAGGACCAGCGCAAACGTCTTGAGAAAGAACGCGAAATCGACTTCGGATATTCGCAGAAAGGTATCGGTCGATTCCGCTGCAACGGATTCTGGCAGAAGGGTACCGTCGCGCTGGTTATGCGGTCGATCCCGGAGCGCATCCCGACGATGGAAGAGCTCCTGATTCCCGAAATCATGAAAGAGATAATCATGGAGCCTCGCGGACTGGTAATTGTCACCGGTCCGACCGGTTCCGGTAAGACAACCTCCCTCGCGTCGATGCTCAATGTCATCAACGAGAATCGGGATTTGCACATAGTCACGATGGAGGACCCGATTGAGTATGTGCACGAGCACAAGATGTCCAACGTCAACCAGCGCGAGATCCATGAGGACACCATGAGCTTCAATGAGGCTTTAAGACGTGTCCTCCGTCAGGACCCGGACGTTATTCTCGTTGGTGAGATGCGTGACCATGAGACGATCGCGACAGCAATCACGGCGTCCGAAACAGGCCACCTTGTTTTCGCCACGCTGCATACGAACTCAGCACCGGCGACTGTCGACCGAATCATCGACGTTTTCCCGTTCGGGCAGCAGGACCAGATCAGAGCGCAGCTGGCCAATACAATGCGATGTATCCTGACACAGGCGCTGCTTCCGCGCGCTGACGGCGTCGGGCGAATCGCGGCATTCGAGGTTATGCTTAATATTCCGGCTATCAGAAACCTCATCCGTGAGCGCAAGATCTTCCAGATTCACTCGACGATGATGACCCACGCAAAGATGGGCATGACGATTCTGGATCAATGCCTCAGGGATTATTACTTCGAGCGCAAGATCACGCTTGAGACGGCAATGTCCGCCGCGCACAGCCCGTCCAATCTCCAGAGGCTCATCGCAGCAGGACCTGCGGGAGCTTCGGACGAAGAGGGACCCTCGACGGGCAGAGACAGCGCCGAGCTGGGTCAGGGATACATGTGATTTATTCTGTGAAGGGATTGACAGAACGCGGGACTAAAGTGTAAATAATAAGCAAAGCCCCGCAATCAATCTCCAAACAGCCGATATTGATATTATTAACAACCGATTTCAATGGCATATCTGCGAGGCAAATCTCATTTTATGAAATCAAACACCGAGATTACTCCAGGCGGTGAGAAAGTTTGAAGACATACGTATACGTTGCACGTGACTCAGCGGGAAACACGGTCAAAAACACGGTCGAATCCGACAGCCAGCACTCGGTCATCGAAACCCTCGGCACCGAGGGCTATTATGTTCTGAGGATATACGAGAAAAGGGCGTTCAACTGGTCGCCCTGGGACATCGTTGACCGCTTCACGAAGGTCGGTCTGCAGCTTTTAACGATCTTCTCACGGCAGATGGCACTCCTGATCAACGCCGGTCTGACCTTGTCGGAGGCGCTCGATACCTGCGAGGAACAGACCATGCAGCGCAAGTTCCAGCAGATTATCCACAAGACCCGTGTCGATGTGCAGTCCGGTATCACACTCGCCCAGGCGATGAAAAAACATCCCTCAGCATTCTCGAATTTCTTCGTCGCGATGGTCCATGCCGGCGAGATCGGTGGTGTTCTCGATAAGATCCTCGATCGTATCGCGATATTCTATGAGAACGAGCTTGAATTGAGGCGTAAGGTCAAGTCGGCGATGGTTTACCCGTTGCTGGTCACAACCGTATCGATTGGTATCAGTCTCTTCATGCTTGTCTACATCGTCCCGCAGTTCGCTGAGTTCTATAAGGATTTCTCCGGCGGCGAGGCGCAGCTTCCCGAGCTTACCCAGAAGATGCTCGATATTTCCGAGGAGTTCCGCTACAACTGGTACTGGTATACACTTGTGCCCGTTGTTGCAATTGTGCTTATCTGGAAATTCAGGGGGACTAAATGGGGGCATCGGGTATTGGATCCGATTATCATCCGAATGCCGCTGTTCGGTCCTCTCGCGAAAAAAGTCGCGATCACGCGATTCAGCCGGACGCTCGGCACGCTGCAGGAATCGGGGGTACCGCTGATCGAGGCTCTTGAGGTAACACGGGATACCGCGCATAACCTGGTGGTTGCAAACGCGATCGACTACACGCGCGAACGTATCCGCGAGGGCGAGTCGATTGCCGCTCCGATGCGTCGCACGAAAGTCTTCCCGCCGATGGTCACGAACCTCATATCGGTCGGTGAGGACGCCGGTAACCTGGAAGAGATGCTCTATAAATTATCAGACTACTATGATGTTGAGATCGACGCGACGATCCGCGCTCTTGCAAGTCTTATCGAGCCGATCATGATCGTCGTCATCGGCGCCATTATCGGTATCATCGTCGTCAGCCTCTACCTGCCGATCTTCAACCTGGTCAATATTATTAACTGACAAAGCCGTAAATGGACAATTTTAATGCCCTCCTTCAAGGGGGCATTTTTTTTATATGTTCGGATTCGCGGAAGCGCCGGAGCATATGATTATTGGTATATTTAAATGTATTAGTATGTTTACATTAAGTGATTATTTTTGCTATTATATTGCAACTTGCTTTCGGGAAAGTGCTTTATTGTTTTTAAATAATGTGGGTAAAGGGGTTACGCAATGAATCGATTGATGGTACTTGTCGTGGTAATTGCTATAGGTGCATTTGTCATGGTGGGTTGCTCTGGAGGTGGTGAAAGTCCGGCAACGCCAGGAACCGATCAGGAACAGAATCAAGAATTAACCCCGGGATCGAGTCATGCCGGACAAGCACAGACTCACATTTGGGGCTACTACGATGTCTATTTCGACATAGAGACGCGGACTGTAGAAGCGGTTCCAAACCGCAATGTGATGTTCGCGGCGAATGTTGTGCAGTTCCTTAACGGCAAACCGGCAGGTTTGCAGTTCAGCATAAATGATACTCCTGTAGGCCCGGATTACATAGATGTAGACATCGATGTCTCATTAACGCATCCGCTGCCAGATCTTCCACAGTACAATGGTTACGATGTCCGTGGCGTTTTTATTGGTGAAGGATCGGCTGCTATGTCGTACGATTCCGATCTGCATTATGCAGAATACGGAACCGACCAGGTGCTGAAAAATGCGGACGGTTACACACGCTGGTTTAATCCGGATGAATTCGGAGTTGAAGGTTTATTGGGTTACACTCCAGGCGCGCTGGCTACACCCGGATACACCGGCAACGCGACATTGAACCCATACAAGTACTTCGCGGATGGTCTTGGGCTAAACGACGAATTGTGGGATTTCCTGACGGCCACAGGTGACGATGGTGTGTTTTCATCCGGCAAGAAAAACACCAGGAATTACTACCTTCGGTTCCCGAACGCCATCGGTGAGGATTACGGTTACGTAGTCATAGCAAACTGGGAGGAGGAGGATGTGCATCCGGCGAACGCGCCGGAAGCGGTCGGCTGCAATGTAACCGTAACCGATAATGTCTTTTACGAGGGTCCCGGAAGCTCAGGAGGCAAACTGATCCTCAATATCGGCCTGTTTGGCTGGGAGTATCAGCCCACGAAGATTTTTATTGAGTCGACCGTGCTTTCCGGTGTTGCGGAGTTCGATGATCCCGGCGCTATAGCAACCGGTGGAGGAGATCACTTCTCTACGTATCATGTGGAAATTCCCGCGGACAAAGTTCAGGATATCGAGGGCAACGAATACTGGGTAATCGCAGAGTGCGGCGGCAAGGATTACACGAACGATTTCGGCGAGCCGAACGAGGCTGATACCGATACACTGGCGGCTTTCTTCCGCTATGATCTGTTCGTTGCGGGTACACCATACAACCAGCCTCCGGCTATTGACAGCGGGGTCGAGGGCAATGCGGGTCCTTATGTCGGATCAACTGAGACATACAGCGTGACCGCGTACGACGATGATCCTGAAGATACGCTTAGCTATTCATGGACCGTTACCGACAACTCAGCAGGGACACCGGTTACCGGTTACGATGATGTTCCCGGCGACGGTGCGGGTCTTCTGGAGGTCGATTGGGGAGCCATCGGTGCCGAGACCGGCGAGCAGTACGATGTCGACTGCGATGTGACCGACGGGACAGATGTAACTCCCGCGGAAACCATGCTTGTAACCATCGACTGCCCGGAGGCAACGCCAACCGCCATTGTCCCGAACAGTGGCTACCAAAATAACATTGTAAGCACCACCATAACTGTGGATGGCAATCTCATGGAAGGGCCTGCTCTCGCTGTGGAACTTGTTCCGGGCAGTGGGGACCCTGTTGATGGGGAGAATGTTTCATATGGCAGCCCGACAAGCCTTACTGCCGATTTCGATCTCTCCGGCGCAGCTTTGGGAGATTATTCCGTGCGTGTTACAAATGGCTGCGGGACGCCTGTTACAAGCTCCACTGAGCTTTTCACGGTCGAAGTGCAGACGATAACCGTAACTGCTCCGAATGGCGGCGAGACGCTTTATGTCGGGATACCCACCAGCATCACGTGGACATCAGAAGGGCTTTCCAGTAGTAGTAACGTGATGATTGAATATTCGGCTAACAGCGGAGGGGACTGGACTCCAATCTTTGCCGACACAGACAATGACGGTAGCGAGTCATGGACGCCTCAGCCATCGCATGTCAGCAACCAGGGCGGCCAAATTAAGATAACCTCGGTGACCTACCCGGGCGTATCGGATACATCCAATGGTGATTTCAGTGTCGTTCAGCGGACGATTACCGTCACCGCCCCAAACGGCGGGGAAACGTTGTATGCCGAAGAGCCTTACGACATTATCTGGACATCCCAGCACATCACAGGCAATGTGCAGATTGAATACTCCTCAAATAGCGGAGGGGACTGGACTCCAATCTTTGCCGACACAGACAATGACGGTAGCGAGTCATGGACGCCTCAGTCATCGCATGTCAGCAACCAGGGCCAAATTAAGATAACCTCGGTGACTTACCCAGGCGTGTTGGATACATCCGATGCTGATTTCTCGGTCGTGCAGCGGGCGATACATGTTATTACCCCGGACGGCTGGGAGGCATGGGAACCGGGCGGGAACGAGGGAATCACATGGGCTTCACAGTACTTAACCGGGACAGTGGATATACATTATTCAAAGGATAATTTCGTATCTGATATCCAAATAATTTCTACCGGTGAAACCGACGACGGCTCCTTCATGTGGAACAATATCCCGTTCGATCCCTCTGCCACAGTTCGAGTACGAGTGCGTTCAACTTCCTATCCCGGTGTATATGACATCTCGGACGCCAATTTCACGATCCTGCAACCAACCATTACAGTCACCAACCCGATCGGTGGTGAAACGTGGCTTGTCGGCACTCCTTACAATATCACCTGGACATACCAGCACCTTACTGGCAACGTGCAGATTGAGTATTCTTTGAACAGCGGAGGGGACTGGACTCCAATCTTTGCCGACACAGACAATGACGGTAGCGAGTCATGGACGCCTCAGTCATCGCATGTCAGCAACCAGGGCCAAATTAAGATAACCTCGGTGACCTACCCGGGCGTATCGAATACATCCGACGCGGATTTCAGCGTTGTGCATCCCTGGATCCAGGTTCTTAGTCCCAATGGCGGAGAGAATTGGAACATCGAAAGCGACCATCCAATAACCTGGTCCACGAACATCACAGGTGGGACTGTTAAACTCGAATATTCAAAAGACAACTTCTCCTTAGATTTTCAACCTATCGCAACCGGTGAGGCAAATGACGGCAGTTGCATGTGGAATAACATCCCCGACGATCCTTCCATGACCGTGCGAGTAAAGGTTACATACGAACCTGACATAGCCGTCAACGACGTTTCAGATAACGATTTCAGCATTTGCTCAACGGTTATCCCAAGCAACGTAACCGGGTTCATTGCCTCCGATGGCGACGGCTCACTGGATCATGGCCAGGTCAGGCTGACATGGAACCTGTGTTTCAGCGGCACCCAATACTACGACATTCAGAGCTACAAATACGTCTGGGGGTCGGACTGGACACCGGGATCGTGGCAGTGGGTCACGATTCAGTCGGTACAGCATCCGCAGGCAAGCTGGATCGATCCCGATGCACGGTACTGTCATTCTTCAAACCCCGTGCAATACAGGATGAGAGCACGCAACCAGGCGGGCAGTTCGCCAAGCTGGGCGTCCGATACAGGATATCCGGCTATGAGGAACATCAGGATGGCGTTCTGGTGCTGGGCGGAGAATGGCAGCGGAGGAGGCGCTTTAAATCCATGGCAACGGGCCGTGAATGATTTCAATTGGTGCAACCAGTTCTGGCACAACTATGGTGTGAACTTTGTGATGGAGAACGGTGGTAATTACCACTGGTTTACTAATCCTGATTGGAAAGACATTGTTGGTCTAGAACGCATTGACATGCATAATGCGTGCGGTAAGGTTACTACCCAAAATTGCGTGAACGTTTATTATTTTTCGACTTATAATGGAAATCCGCAGGGTGGATGGTGTCAGTGTTATTGCGAAACTTACTATCATACAACTGAGAATATAATCATTGGGATATATGGAGATCCACTCGCCAATTATGAAAGGTTACTGGCTCATGAGTGTGGCCATGGCGTTGGCCGTCTATTTGATGAATACCTGGTGGATCAGGTTTATCCGTCGGGTGATCCGAGGAACCACAATGCCATCATTGATCCTGGAGAAACCTGCTTAGCAGCACAACAGGAGCATTGGAGTTGGGATTGTGAATGGAAACTTTTCTGCGACGATGCCGGGTGTTACCCGGAGAATCCTGGTGCGTGGTCAAAGATCCCCAAGAATATTAAGTGGTATGGCTGGACCACACAATTAAGCGAATACGACATGCTTGAC
>CBDUUJ010000096.1:0-8327 GCA_965370205.1 uncultured bacterium | reverse complement strand
AAAATTTTTTTGAGAATATTTAAAATAACATCCGGTACCCCACCCTTTCGGGGGGGTGTGGTATACATGAAATCCGGCGCGACCCCCCCTAATGGGTGGGGTACCGGGTGGGGTACCGGGTGGGGTACCGGGTGGGGTACCGGGTGGGGTACCGGATGGGGTACCGGAGAATAATCCCTGGTTTAATAATAGTCCCGGACTCAACCCCGGACTCGCCCGGACTTGACCCCGGGTAGTATTTCTGAACAATGACGCGTGCGAGAAGAAATCAGCCTGTTTTTCAATATGGTTCCGGCCTGATCCGGTATCTGGCTCTATGCGCGATCGTTGTATTTATGGTCGGAGGACCTGCTCTGAGCCAGGAGATATCGGACGCCCCGACTCCTGAAACTCCCATTTTCGAGCAAAACGGATTTTTCTCCTCGGGCTGGTCGGATGATTTAATTGGTCCCCCTTATATAGAGGATCCGGGACAGGTAATCACCACGACAGTCATTCAGCCTGTTGAAAGACCCCCACAAGTGGCAGTTCATTCAGATATAAACCAGCAGGTTCCTGTTCTGCAGACATATGGGGAATATTTCGATCCGTCCGGATTGTGTTCATTGGGGCCTATGTCTGAGGAATCCAATCAAATGATCCGGTCGCAGATGAAAAAAACGGTTGATATGGGGTTCCGATGTTTTCTTCTTCGTGTTGACTGGTTGGCTGTCAAACCGGATGCGAATCGTGTGGATGCCGTCCGTGTGCAGGAACTTCTTCAGTATGGGGATGATATCGGGCTGAAAGTTATCATCTCGCTGGAATTCAGATACGCGCCTGACTGGTTTTTCAGGGGGGAAGGTGGCAGCGACCGTGTAATGGTCAGCCGCCTCGTTGATCCGGAACGGGAGCAGGCAAGCGGGAATGACGGTGATCTCAGGTGGACTGACGGTACAGGTATTCCCAACTTCTGTCATCCCGATACCCTTCGGGCAATTGAAAATCTGATCTACAGCCTCTGTAACACAATCAAGGATGAGCCGGCGCTTCTTGGATGGTATCTCTCCGGTCCGGTGACTTTCGGATTTCCCGGCGGTGGACGGGACAGTGTTGTCGGGATATGCGACTACTCGCCGTTTTCAGTGAACCGGTTTTCCGAGACCACCGGAGCACGTCTTATGGCTTATCCTCTGCCCCGGTATTCCCAAGGCTCATGGGATCAAAGGATCGATTTCTGGAATTTCAGGAATATCCGCCTGAACTGGAAACGTAATGCGTTTGAAACCGTGGTGAGCGCATTGAGGGAGGTTGATAAGGAACATCTGCTGCTTGTTGGAATGGATCCGGTGCTTAATTATCGAAGCGATAACGGCTACCTGAGCATGGTCCAGGCTCCGGATGCAATCGAGCAACTGCTTAACCGGGATGTCAACGGTGCGATTATCAATTTCAAGCTTTCCTCCGAATCATTCGACGCTCTCAATGATCGGAGCGAGTGTTCCGCGATGCACCTGGCATTGACTATTAATCAGGTCGTCAGGAATAACCGTCTTGCGATCGTTCTGATTGAGAGCGACCGTAATAAACCTCCGGAACTTGATGATATTATGCACCTGGCCTACATGATTAAAGCAGCGGGTGCGTATCCGGTCTGGAGCTCGGGATTTCTCAACCGGCGAGGGCGTCAGTGGTCCTGGACCGAGGAAAATACAATCGAGCGGATGCAACCTCTTTCATTGCTGCCCCCTCCAAAGCGTTTGAGAAGGGGATGCGTGGGAATACTCGATATTCCCGAATTCTACTCGTCATTTTACGCTGAAAGTAACGGCAGTGTATCACTCTCTCTTATTCAGCTTGCCATTCATCAGAGAACAGGCGTTGTTCTTGAGGTTGTGAGCGTGGATGAGCTTATCGGTCCCGATCCTGTGCTGCAGCAGTACAGTAACCTTATTTACCTGGTTCCGGACCTGCTTACCAGCGATGAAGCCAAATCCTGGTTCAATCCCGCCATGCAGGTCGCTCTTTACGGTTACAGCAAGGGTTCAGGCGGGATTATTGAAGCGGTCGATCCGATGCTTCTGCACCAGTATGTGCTTGAGGATTTCCATTCGCTTAATCTTGAGGATCAGTTGAGAACCCGCTATATGCACAGGGGCGCAACGGCGGATCTGCTTCACGGCGCCGACGCGTTTATCGTGGCCAACGATCCATACATTTTCATCCGCGTCGACAGGCTGAACGGCGCGAGGTATATCGATGTTAAACTCACCGGCTGGCCGGAATCGAATCTCGACATGGTCAGCGTCATCGATCTGCCGTCCGGTAATCACAGGCGGGTTGAAATGACATCCGGCAGCGCCAGCTTTCCATTCAGACCGAGTTATGACTCCGCGCACCTGTTCGTACTGACTGATGACTATGCGCCGGTGGCCAGGTCCTATGAGATTCGAAAAACCGGAGTGGCGATTGCGCAGCAGGCCAGGCATATGCGGAGAAGTGTCCCGGCCGCCCTGCTTCTCGCGGCTCTCCTTGCAGTTACACTGATTTGGATGACTTTCCAGTGCCAGCAGCGTTCTCTTATTCAGGCGGCGGAGCTTGTCGATCGAAGACGTCAGATGGAGCCGATCGATATTCTTGATGAACCTGAGGTTATGGAGTTTTACAGGACCTATATCTCCGATGATGAAGGTGGGCAATCGGGGGAATTGAAAAAGTGATGAGAATTTGAGAGTCACCATAAGTTGAGACACCTGCAAACTCCGCTGACGCTCCGTTTGCAGGCGACACCGTATACTATTTCTTTTTTGTGAACCGGGGACATCTCATTTCGTCTTCGAAATGCAGGTGTCCCCGAAAGATAGAAGAATCATTTTGTTATAGACTCTAAAATCAATTCTATGATCCAGCATGTTTGAAAAGTTAAAATCGATCATCCGGAAAATTCTCAAACAGGAAAATCTGCCTCCTGTCGATCCCGTGCTGCGTGAGATCCCGTTCGAGGGTCAGCTTGGTCTCGCTCTCTCGAATGTGTTTCAGATCGCGAGAGAGGCTCATCCGGACGCGAACAAAAAAGAATTGAAAGGCTTCGCGGATGAACTCGCGAATCTGATCGCTGAAAAATTAAGCGCATCGGGTGAGTTTGAAAAGGTTGAAGCAGTCAAGGGCTATGTCAACTGTTTCTTCAACCCTGGCGCTTACGGAAGGGAGATTGTCGGAAAGATTCTCTCTCATGGCACGGATTGGGGAAAAGGTGATCCGCACGGCGGGAAGGTGATGATCGAATACTCCCAGCCGAACACCCACAAGGCGTTTCATATCGGGCATGTCAGGAATGTGGTAACAGGCGCGGCGCTGGTGAGGTGTTACAGGTATGCCGGGAGAGAAACGGTCGCGGCGAATTACTACGGGGATATCGGGAGTCATGTTTTCAAATCATTGTGGTATTTGGAGAAACTAGAAGGGGGAGTAACTAAGCATGCACCAAAACCAATCCAGGATTGTGGCAGATGGCTTGGTGAGGAATATGCAAAGGCGAATTCGCTCCTGGCTGAATCTCAGGAACTCAAGGACAAGGTATGGGATATTCTGAAACCTCTTTCCGCAGCTCTTTCGGAACAATGGACCGATGAAGACCTTGTGAAATCACTCGAAATCGATCCCCTGGTCAGGAGAATCGCGCTGAATGAGGAGGACCTGTTTGAGAATCGCGCGAGCGAGGAAGTCGCGGAAATTATTGAAGGTTTGTATAAGTTCAGCTTAAAACTCTATACAGAAGCTGTGGTGAGGGGGATTCTGGAAGACGGGGAGGAAGTCGAAAAACATATCGGTGCTCTTGAGGAAGTCATATCGCAGCCGGATTTCAATGAGGTCTGGAACCGTTACAGGGAGATCATCAATGTTGCCGAAAGGTGGTCGAATAACGATCAGGTTTTAATCAATCTCTGGAATGAGACCAAAGTCTGGAGCTTCGATGATTTCCATCGCATCTATGGCGAACTCGGAGCGGTATTCGATGAGGAATTCACCGAGAGCGAGGTTGAAGGGCAAGGGCTTGAGATTGTAAAGGAACTGGAAGAAAAAAGGATAGTAACCGAAAGCTCCGGGGCATTGATCGTCGAGATCGATAAGCAGCTTCATGAAAAATTCGGGGAAAAACTAAAAGATAAATACCGCGTTATGGTTCTCGTGCGTGCCGACGGAGCATCGCTCTATGGGGCCAAAGATCTCGCGCTCGCGAAACGTAAATTCGAGAAATTCGGAATCGATGAATCGATCTATGTTGTCGGGAACGAGCAGAAATTTTATTTCGAGCAGTTGTTCCAGATACTTCGCCTGATGGGTTTCGAGCAGTGGGAGAAATGTTTCCATTTATCTTACGAGCTTGTGATGCTTCCCGGCGGCAAGATATCCAGCAGGAAGGGACAGGTGGTTCTTTACGATGATGTAATGCAGGAACTGAGGAAGCGCGCTCTGCATGTTGTCAGGGAGAAAAATCCCGGTCTTGATGATAACACTAAGGAAAAAGTGGCTGAGGCGGTCGCGAAGGGCGCGTTGATCTACGGGATGCTTCGGGTCGATACGAACAGGAAAATCGAGTTCGATTTCGATGAGGTTCTGGATTTCAACGGTCGCAGCGCTCCGTATATCCAGTATGCGAGCGCGCGCGCCAACAGCATTTTCAGAAAGGCGCGAGCTGAAGGAGTGGAAATTCCCGAATCGTTTGAGCCAGGGGATTTCACAGGCGAACTGAAACCGATTGAGATCGACCTCCTCGGGCTTATGGGAAGATTCCCCGATGTGGTGCAGAAGGTCGTGAATGACAGGAAACCGATTCATCTGGCGGGTTACTCATACGATCTTGCTGTGGCGTTTTCCGATTTCTATCACCAGTGCCCGGTTCTGACCGCTGAAGACGCGATCAGACGTCACAGGTTATTCATTGTGGAGGCTGTGAGGATCACTCTCGAAGCGTCGCTTGGACTTCTGGGGATAGATGCGCCTGAGGTGATGTGAATTCTCCAATGTCCGGATCGAATAAAAAATCAAAACTGATGTCCGGTATTGCAGTCCTGACAGTAATTCTCCTGACGATAGCATTCTGCCCGGCGTCTCTTCGTCTCGCGGGACAGCCCACAAGCCGGGGGGGAGAGCGCGGGGAAAATGTTTCGAACTGGGATGGAATCTGGAACACGACATTCGGACACATGGAACTTGCCCAGTCCGGGAACCGCGTGTTTGGGACCTACCGGTCGACAGATGGATATATCGCCGGAACGATCAAAAGCGGCAATCTTATTTTTACCTGGAGCGAACGCGCGGGGGATGGTTTTTTAACCGGCAATGGCGGGTTCACGCTATCCGACAACGACAGCAGTTTCACGGGATGGTTCAAATATTCAAACGACAAGGAAAAATTCGACTGGACGGGTTCGAGAGTCGGAGACCGCGAGCTTGAGGTAACAAGAGCGGATGTGGATTACTGTCTCTGGAGGGGGGTATGGGTGAATTCCTGCGATGCAATAATGTTCTCGCAGGATATTGCGGAATCGACCGTGTCGGGCGAATTCATTCAATCGGGGGAACATGGAACTTTCAGCGGACGGGCGGACGGCTGGACGGTTGATATCGTCTGGGAGACGGAGCATGATTCGGGTACCGGGCATCTGGGGATGTCGAGCGATCTCGCGTCGTTTACCGGTCTGCGTTACAGAGATACGAAATCTTTTGAGGTTGAGTGGAATGGAGAATTTATCTCAGCAGGGATGAGGGAGACTAACTCCGGAGAATGGATGACAGACTGGGGAAAAATGAATTTCGAACAGGAAGAGGAAACAGGTTCTATTAATGCAGCGTTTCTCAAAGCCAATATTGGTGAAATGAAAGGATCGAGCGATCTGGTCGGAGTTGCGGTCGGACCGGTATGTGCGTTCGAATGGACGCTCGTAGCGACGGATAGCGAGATACGGGGCAGGGGATCATTGATTTTCAGCGACGACAATCAATCGTTTTCAGGATGGTATACCATCGGCGACGGTGATTCGAGCCGGTATGAGTTAACCGGGAACCGTCAGCAGCAATGATTATCTTTTTTGTAAAGAAAAAAAAAGTGCTATACTTCAGAAAATGGATCGGAGGTGGCATGTGTTTAGAAATATCACATCGCAAATTCTGTTGATAATTCTCTCAATTCTGATCATTTCAGTGCCGGCTTTTGCCCAGGCGGACGATTACGTTCGGTATGACGGCATATGGGAGACCGGCCGCGGACCTCTCGCGCTGTGGCAGGCCGGCGACGCCGTGTACGGGGTCTTCGGCAGCAACGGGACCCTGGGGGGACACGTTAACGCGGACGGGATCCTGAATTTTTCTTACGAGGATGGCCCGGATGAAGTGGGAACCGGACGGTTCGTAATGAATGACGACCTTGTCAGCTTTATCGGATTGTACTCCAGCCGGATTGATCAGAGCGAGTCCGGTTCGTGGAATGGAAATTACCTGGGTCCCAATGGCTATGAGGTCGATGATCGTGCGGCGCTGAATTATAACGCCGGGGAAATTCCGTCGGAGGAAGAGGTCGCCGAACCTGTCGCTCCCGAGGAAATCGAGCCGGGAGAGGAGATCGAGCCGACTGAATTTTTTATCGATCAGGAAAATTCCTGGAACGGCACATGGGATACCGGACGTGGTTATCTCGTTCTTACGGCGAGTGAAACCACCGTTATCGGAAGTTTCGGGGAGACCGGGATCTTTCAGGGGGGAATTGATGGCGACACGCTTCTGGCGACATGGTCGATGACGGGCGAGAATGGATCGGAGCTTGACGGTGAAGCGGTTTTCACGCTTGCGTCGGACGGACTGAGCTTTCGCGGAACATACAGCCAACTGGATATCCCCAACCTCTGGCTTCCATGGATGGGCACAAAAGTGACACGTTCCGTGATTGAGCCGGAACCTGAGCCTGATTCAGAACCGGAACCTGTAATCGTACCGGAGCTAGTGATTGAGAGAGAACCTGAGCCGAATGTCGAGGAACAGGGATATGAGGAGATTGAGGAACCACAGGATGAACCCCAGCCGGTTCCTGAAGAAATTGAAATAGAAGAACCGGAACCTGAGCCGGAAGCTGAACCAGTTGATGAGGGTTATTCACTGAAACTTACCGCGACAGGTGACTGCTGGACAATCGTGAGAATCAGGGATGCGCGATTGTATATCGGCACGCTGGTCGAAGGTGATGAACTTGAATTTATCGATGATTACGGTTTCTATATCAGCGCCGGTGCTCCGGAGTATCTGATCGTTGAATTCAACGGGGAGATAATTAAGTGGGCGGAGTATCAGACATTTATGGAGATTCCTGCGGGTGCGGATGTGTATACGCCACCGGAGTCGGATGAATAGCGCTCATACAAATTCTATTATTACTTTTTTCGATTAAGGATGAAAACGCGCGATAAAAATTTCGTTGTCCCCTGCTGAATGCAGAGTTGTTGCGTTTGGTTCACCCTGCCCGAATTTACATAAAACATCGAACCACCCGATCACTACGGTTGAATCATCCGAAAGCGTCGTGATTCCATTTCCCTCGTTTTCAATTTTTCCGCCGGCGCGTTTCGCCCACAAGAGGGTGCCGTCAGGATTGTAACACGCGACAAAAATATCAGACCCGACCCACCAGCCAGCCTTAATAATTGTCTCATTTGGTTCCCCTTCCCCGAATGTGATTGTACCCTGGAAACGCCCGGTCGCTACTGTTGAGTCATCCGAAAGCGTTGTGATCCCAAAAGCTTCTTCAGTGAGTGTTCCACCGCCGGCGCTTTTCGCCCACGCGAGAGTACCGTCCGGATTATATCGAGCGATAAAAATTTCATGACCTGTAGCATTCAGCGTTGTCTCGTTAGGTTCCCCTTCCCCGAATGTGGCTGAACCCCTGTAATGCCCGGTCACTACGGTTGAATCGTCCGAAAGCGTTGTGATTCCATATCCTTGATCATTATGTATTCCACCAACGCGTTTCGCCCATACAAGTGCGCCGTCAGGATTATATCGCGCGATGAAAATATCTTCACTATCATCGGCGGAATTCAGCGTGGTCTCATTCGGTTCCCCTTCCCCGAATATAGCTGTCCCATAGAAACGTCCGGTCACAACGGTTGAATTATCCGAAAGCGCGGTGATTCCGCAGCCATAATCTTTATCCGACCCACCAGCACGTTTCGCCCACAAGAGGGTACCATCCGTGTTGTAACGCGCGATAAAAATATCAGCTTGGCCTGCGGAATCCAAGGTTGTCTCATTCGGTTCCCCTTCCCCGAATATAGCTGTCCCATAGAAACGTCCGGTCA
>CBDUUJ010000095.1:0-8351 GCA_965370205.1 uncultured bacterium | reverse complement strand
AAAGTCTGATAGAATCTAATCTTCGTCAGACCGCCGCAGGACAGTATCCTGTTCTGGCGCCCAATGTATACCAGAAGTTCATGGAGTCGCTGGTCGTGCATATTAATGCGCTCCGTGAACGCAGTATCCGTCCTGTTTTACTGGTGGGCCCGAGGAATCGCCTCCCATTGGCTCGGTTGATCGGTGGCACATTGCCCGACCTTACGGTGGTCAGCTTTGCTGAGATTGTGCCTGACGTTAAAATTGAGAGCGTCGGCATCCTGGAGTTGAACGCGGATGGTAATGCGAATTAAAAGATATGAGGGTGAAGAGAAGGAACTTCCCCGTATCATCCGGCAGATTAAGCGCGACCTTGGCGAAAATGCCGTGGTGAAAACACGCCGCTACAAAAGAGGCGGGCTTCTTGGCATCGGCGGCAGGGCGATGGTGGAAGTCTACGCCGGGATCGAGCGGGACCTGTCGGCGGAAGCGAGAGATATGGCGGAAAATCCTCCGGTCTCCAACAGCGAGGTTCTCGACCGCCTGCTCCCGAGAACGGTCAATGGCGCCAACAACCATAACCATGTCCCGACACCATACGGTAACGCAGGTTACAACCAGGCTCCGGTTATCTACCAGCCTCCGGGACAATCCCCCGTGGTCAGCCAGCCCGCGGTGGCCACAACAACCGAATTGACAGGCGCCAACAGGCTTGAATCCGAGATGCGCCGCCTTGCCCAGGAGATCGCGGATATCAGGAGATCCCTCGAAAGCGGTCCCGGTGAAAAAAGAAAGACCGATGATGAGGATAAATTAACAAGACTCCCCAGATGGCTCGATCATCTGAGAGAAAAACTTCTCGTCAACGAAGTCGACGAAAAAGTCGCCGACCGGATGCTCGAAGAGACTCTGATGACATCCGATACTGAAACGCTCGCGGATTTCGAGGCCACCCTGGCGGCGTTCCAGAAAACCATTATTTCCACCATAGAAGCACGTGGAAGCCTGAGTGGCAGGCAGGCTCCCAGGATTCTCACGCTTGCGGGACCAACCGGCGTCGGCAAGACCACTACGCTTGCGAAACTTGCCGCCACAGCGAATCTCCTCGATAAAAAACAGGTCGGTTTGATCTCCGCGGATACCTACAGAATCGCCGCCATCGATCAGCTTAAAACTTTCGCCGGTATTCTCGATATCCCCATTAAAGTTGTCTTCAGCCCCGCTGAGCTTCGCGAGGCGCTGAATGATTTCAGCAGTATGGACCGTGTCTTCATCGACACTGCCGGGAGAAGTCCCAACAACGATGAGCGAATTGAAGAATTAAGGGAATTGAACGCGGCGCACGACGATATCGAGTGCCACCTTGTTGTAAGTGCGACCACCCGTCCGAGGGATATGCAGCTTATCTGCGAGCGTTTCCGTCCGGCGGATTACACGAGATTTATTTTTACGAAAATTGACGAGACAAGCACGCTGGGTCCGGCTCTCAGCCTGATGTATGCGGAGGGTTTTCCCGCAAGCTATCTTACGAACGGCCAGAGCGTACCGGATGACCTCGTCCTCGGCGAGGAATCAGACCTTATGAGCCTGATTATCCGGCGCAGCATGGCATGAATTCAGGGTGAAAAAAAACGATGACATGGGAATATAAAATTCTTGAGCCTATGGATTATGGGCATCCGGGCGCGGCTCCGAGATACACTGAGTTTGCGGAAGAACTTAACGAGCTTGCGAAGGACGGCTGGGAGGTCGTCCAGATGGTTCCCAGCATGATGCGCGGCAGGATCGTTCCGGGCGCCAAGGATATCAAACAGGTGAATGTCACCACTACTGCAATGTGTGCACTTCTCAGAAGGGAAGTCGATTAACGATATGTCTATTACATACGATTCGGAAAAATGGACCAATCCCCTGAGGGTATGGGATCTCGAATCTCAGGCGAAGAGATCGAAAGCCCCGGAAGTGGTTGCGCTGAGCGAACTCCGCTATTTCAGGGTTCGGGATGATTCATCCGACAAGGCGGACTCCGCCTACGTTGATGAGGGCAGTCTGGAAAAAGCTCCGGGCGATCCTTCTCCGGAGTCTCGTAGTAACCGGGAAAAACTCAGTAACAGATCATGACGGACCAGGCTGAAAATCTCAGACGTCTTGTTGAGAGCGTCACCCCCGGAATCCCCGCGCACAAGGCGCGGCGGATCGTGTTTCTGAGCGGCAAGGGTGGAGTAGGTAAGACAAGCCTGGCTGTCAATGTTTCCCTTGCACTTGCCCGGATGGGTCGAAAAGTTATTCTCGTTGATTGCGATCTTGGCCTTGCGAATGCCGACGTCCTTCTCGGTGTGCAGCCGCGCGCGACTCTTGACGGTCTCCTTACAAAGGATGGAGATGTCCGCAAAGCGCTTGTGAACCTCCCGTCAGGACTCTGGCTGCTCCCGGGCGCCGGAAAAATTGTTCCGCGGGAAGTGCTGGGCACCGGTCGTCTGAGCAAAATTTTAAATCGCCTCGACGACTGGGCTGAATTTATCATTATGGATGGCGGCGCGGGAATCGATGAGGGTGTCCGGTACGTGGCCGGACTCTCGGATGAGGTTGTCATTGTCGCGTCCCCGGAGAGCGCATCGACCCTCAACGCATACCGCCTTATTAAAGTCCTGCTCGATGAGAATCCGCGCAAGGCAATACGGTTGATCGTCAATCGTGTGCAGAACGACTACTCCGCAAATCATACCGCTGACAGGCTTACAAACGCGGTCAGGAGATTCCTCTCGAACAATACCGAATTTATCGGATGGATTCCCACAGACCCCATCGTGGAGCAATCCGCTCGTGAACGCCGGCCTTTCGTTGAAAAATATCCCGGAAGCCTTCCCGCACGTGCTGTTGTCGCGCTCGCGAATCGTCTGCTTCAACCCCCCCCGATCCCTCCAAGGGCGGCATAATCGCAGGCTTAGACCAATCCTGTAAATTTATTGGTGCTTGAGCGTCTGCAAGACCAATACTTACGAAATATTAATCTATTTTACCCACCTGGGATATCAATTTTCAACGCTACTTTAGTATTTCATCATTTGTATGTATTTTAAATAATATTGCATCAGTATTACCATTTGATTTAAGTATTTTAGTATTTTCCCCATTACTTACTTCTATTCTATCTTCAAATCTGCCAACTGTAAATATTGCTCCATTATCATCAATAGTAATACCAAATCCTCTTTCCTCCCCAGGTCCTCCCAATGAATAATTCCATTGAATTTCTCCACTATCATTTAAATTAGCAATAAATATATCATATTTATTAGAACTTAATAATATTTCCTCAGAAACACTTCCATTCATTCTGATAAGGTTCTTAAAGCTTCCAACGAAGCAGGTTTCACCAATCTTGTTAGTATCTATATGTTCCAAGAATCCTTCTCCTTCGAAGATATTGACCCAGTTAATATTTCCATCATTATCGAATTGGCTAATATAAAAGCATTTTTTATACTTGACAGGTTTAATTACTACGGTATTACTGCCTGGATCGAGATCCACTTCATTATTGAAGCTACCGGATACCAGCAAATTATCACTTCCATCAATTGTTATGTGACTTGTAGTAAAAGCACCCCAAACCTTATACCATTGAAATTCTCCCTCGATGCTGAACTTGCTCAATGCAACACTTGCCCCTCCCCCTTTTGCCCTAATTGCATCAACTGGGCCAGGGTCAATGTTGATTGAATCATAAAATTGCGTTAAGATATAAATATTATCATTGCTATCCAGAGCAATCCCGTGGCAATAATCATGGCTTTCACCGCCAAAGGTAATTGAATATTTTATATCACCACTGGAATTGTATACACTAACAAAACCATCAGTTTTACCTGATGACCAGAAATCATCCCCTTCGTTTCCAGGAGCAAGTTTTACGGGCATACGCCATTCATTATATTCCATTGGGAAAGAGCCTGATAGTATAATATCTCCATTAGATGCACATTGTGCATTTGATATGCGTATACCTCGCCACACATGGGAATATTCATAATCACCTAAAGAATTCAATTTAACTAAGAAAGAGAATTCTCTTTTTCCCAAGGAATGAATAATGTCTTGGTTTTCACCAGGGTCAAGATCTACTGAACCGATGAATGTTCCAACTATATATATATTGCCAATATTGTCTATCAGCAGGTCATTGGCACAACAAAAACCATCAATAATACTCCATGTATAAGCACAAATAAAATCTCCATTGGGTGAAAATTTAGATAGATATGTTGCAGATGTATCTAAAGGAACGATTTCAAGAATGTTTTTGCCTGGATCGAGATCAGTAATGCCATTAATAGTGCCGATCACATAAATATTTCCATCAGGTCCAATTGCTACATCAGATGCCAAATCACCGAACGAGCTTCCCCATTGGGCGAACCACGAGGATGTATCTTCAAAACATATAAAAGAATCATAAATTTCATCATTTATTGAGGGTTGGTTACGGGTACAACATGGCATTATGAAAGTTGCGTAGAGGATGAAAATGAATAGCATGTGTTTAATGGTAAGCATTAGCAATGCAGCCTGGCATTTTCTTCCAGTCAAACGAGAGTTAATTACCAAGATTGGTCTTATTCCCCGAACCCGGGTTCCCTCGATATCGACATCGCCACTTTCAACCGTATACCCATCAGATTGAACAGCACCGCAAGTTTTTTGAAAAACGGAGTGCGACGCCGTATCTTCGTGGAAAATGCGCTCAGTATTTTGTTCGCCATGAATTTATCCTGCGTCAGTCGAACGAAAACCTCGCGGTTTATCGCCGTGCTGTATGTAATCCGCTCGATCTTCGCGAAATACCTGAATATCTCCGAGAACTCCGCGTTTACAAGATCGGTGTACCGCGATACCAGGATATCCGGTCGCTTCTGGCCAAGTTCCCTGATTGTCTCCCCCGCGATCTCCCCTGACCGCATCGCGAAATACACTCCCTCGCCGCATGCGGGAAGTACAAACCCCGCCGCGTCACCGACCAGCAGAACCCGTCCGGAACCATGCTCCCTGTATTGCCCGGCGGGAATATAGGCTCCATTCCTCGATATTACCTCCCCGCCCTCAAGAAGATCCGAGTGAAGTTCCTTCATGCGGGAAAGCAGAGACGGCAATTTGGACTTGTTTTTCGCATTCGTACCAATTCCGACCGATACCCGGTCGCCCTTGGGAAAAATCCACCCGTAATAATCGGAGCTTACTGCCGGTGAATAATTAAAAAGACAGTTGTCTCCAAGGATATCGAGGCGATCCCCGGTCGGCACGATTTCCTCCTGCATGCCGACAACCATCGGAAGCCTCTCACCCATCACCTGTTTCGCGATACGGCTCCATGCCCCGTCCGCACCGATCACATAATCCGCCTCCGTAGTGTGAATCGTTCCATCGGAATCGCGATACCTCACAAGTATTTGCGACCCTTTCTCGTTATATCCAATGACTCTGCCGTTCACTATAATCGCGCCGGCATCCTCGGCTAACCACCGAAGATGATTGTCGAACTCGCGACGTTCCACGGTTGCGATGTATTGCCCGTCCGGAAATTGCGTCTGCACCCTCAGACCCGACGGCGCCTGGAAAATTACACCGGTCGTCCGATGTTTTATCAGTAGTTCGGGAATCGTATACTGTTTGAATAGAATTGAAGGAAGCCCGCCTGCGCACGGCTTGTCGCCGTTTGGGGATGCTTCAATCAGGACGGTCCTGATACCGGCTTTTGAAAGGGTACGGGCACAACTCGCACCGCCAGGTCCTCCTCCTGCTATAACTATCTGCATAATGAACCCATTCCTGTCCCTGCCCCCAACCCGCTTACACCGCCGGTATGGGGATCATCTCTCTCCAAAGTTGACTCAGTATAACACGCGAACATATCTACGTATATCATACCCACTACATTAAGATATTTTTTATCCGATTTTCCTCTCAATCAACCCGATTATCTCCTTCGCGGCTTCACCGATAGGATCGTCCTTCATCGTGCGTTTCCTCAATTCAGAAAGTTCCGCACGCATATGTCCCGCCGTCTGAACGTCATCCAGAAGCTCCGTACACGCTATATACATATTCGGCAGTGTAAACTTCGACTGAATAAGCTCCGGAATCACTTCCTTCCCGGCAAGAAGATTCGGAAACGCATAATACGGCATCTCCTGAAAAAAGCGCCGTCCGATATTCTCCATCCACTCGCTTGTTAACTTGTAAAATGTCACCGCCGGAACCGCAAGGAGAAGCGCAAGCTGTACACTCGTCCCGGACTTGACGATCATCAGGTCGCTTTCCGACATGAGATCGTAACAGTCATCCGGCACAAACGTGATACTCTCTCCCACCGAACCGAATCCCTTTCTTATCGCTTTTTCAAAACGGGGACTCGGCACAGGGCAGTAAAACCAGAGGTCCTTATATCGCTTCTGAAGACGCTCGATCAGCTCCACCAGTATCGGCATGTGATACCGCAGCTCGTGAAGTCTGCTTCCCGGCGCGACACAAACCGGCCTCCGATCCTTTATCGCATCCTCGTATTGTTTAAGATACTTCCCTTCTTTCGCAAATTTCAGCGCGATCTGCCCCAGCGGATGCCCGATATATCTGTAATTCATTCCGGCTTTATCGTATAAATCAAGATTGAACGGGTAGGCGGCAAATGCGAGATCGACCAGTTCCGCCATCGCATCGAATCGATCCCTGACTCCCTTCTTCTCAGCGCCGGGGATTTTTTTCAGAGTCCGGATCGCGTTCCCCATGGTTTTCCGCTCGACCGTATCGCTCGGTGTCCACCAGAATACAGGCGAGATGTAATATGCTGTCGGCTGAATTGAACCGTCCGGACGTTTCCGTATGTCTTTCAGCAGCGACATGTTCAGCGACCGGTAGTCAACAGCGATCACGAGCGCCGGTTTCTCTTTCCTTATCCGCCGGACCATCCGCTTTTTTGCCGCAAGCAGCCTGGGAAGAATTTTCATCCCTTCAAAAATCCCCATCGCGCCCCAGAAAGTCGTGTCCTCCCATATCTCGACGCCCATTGCATCAAGATGGCTCGCGCCCGCCGCTGCAAATCGAAGCTGCGTGGCTTCCGGATGGCGTGACGTCCATTCCTCTCTCAGGCGCGATACGAGATGAGCCGCGTGCATGTCGCCGGACAGATCGCCTGTGGAAATAAATATCAATGGACCGTCTGAGGAAAGCCCGTCGGGGTCCTGACGATTTCGCGTTCCCATCAGGAGGTCTCCGTTATGGGGGAAAGAATATCGATCCGTGCCGCGTCGCAGCATCCGATCACAAGTTTGCCCCTGCACCAGATGCATGAATGCCAGGGATACGGGGATGGATCGTTTGGGTCATCGGTCTCACGATGAAGTGCGGAGATATCGTGTACAGTCACAGCCCTGCTTTCCATATCGATCTCGAAAAGCGTCGGTCCCGGTTCATCCAGCACCCAGAGAATTCCATTCTCATCAAACGATGCGCCCCTCGGTTCGCGACAGCCGATTTTTCGATAATTAATCACCAGCTCAGGCTGATCGACCGCCTGAGGCTCAAGCAGACCGACATCCCATCGATGCAGGTACACCTTGCCACCGGGACCGGGGAGGAAAAAATCGTTCGGCGATATCCGGGAGATATCATCCGCGAGATCGGTTATTCGGTCATGCCGCGCGGCGATAAGGGAATGCTCGCTTCCTCCGTGGGTGTACCAGAACGCTTTTTCCGTCACAAGATGCGGGGGATGCGCTGTCGGAAACGCGAGATGCTCCGATATTACCTCTCCCTCACTCACAACGCCACTCTCAACATCGAGCGGACAATTCACAAGTTTGCGTTTCCGCTCGAAATATACCGTCAATGCCGGTTCCGTACCGGGTGACGATCCCACATTCCATGCCCATGCCGGATAATCGATACGCTTTGCGGTCAGATTATCAACATCGATGAGAAAAGCGCACCATGTCTGAAGATCGATCACATGACTCTCGCCGCATGACTGCAGAAAGATAGGCATAAAATCCGGATCGGGAATGGAGATCGTTTTTATATGTTCAAATGTCTGCCTGTTCATTGGTATTGTTCTTCCATAACACTGATTTATAAGAGCGTTGCCGTAATGTTGATTTTTTCAACGTATTAAACCATACGAGAAAAATAACACCTTTATGCCGCCCACAAACTTGATGCAATGTGGTCAATTCCCCGAAAACTTTCGGGTTTGTGGGTGTCCGTTTTTTATCTGTCAGTTAAATTCCTGAAAAAGTATACTGAATCATACAGAAAAAAACACATCTATGCCGCCCACAAACTTGATGCAATGTGGTCAATTCCCCGAAAACTTTCGGGTT
>CBDUUJ010000094.1:0-8404 GCA_965370205.1 uncultured bacterium | reverse complement strand
CCCCTGGTTTTAAATCGATCATCACGCGCGCCGGAAGCTCCGTCTCGATACCATCCCGGATCAGTAAATTCCGTCCCGGCTTTCCATTTTCACCGCCGGATACTCCCGTAGGCCCGTCGGCGCGATGCTGGCTCAGAATTGTGAGACGTGCAGGTTTGAGCATCTCAAATTCCCGGACGATACCGTCGCCGCCACGCATCAAACCATCCCCGCCGGAACCGCTGCGTATTCCATACTCCCGCACGCGAAGAGGAAACGTTCGCTCAAGCGCTTCGACAGGCGTGTTGCGGGTGTTTGTCATGTGTGTCTGAATCGCCGACGCGCCCGGACTTTCCCGGGTTGCTCCGGCACCGCCCCCGATCGTCTCATAAAAACTGTATTGCACATCGCAGGATGATGCATCATCGGGCAAATCGATACTTCCAAGCAGCACGTTGTTCATCGTTCCCTGGCTCGCGGCGGGGATATCCCAGCCCATCCCGCCAAGCGCCATTATCAGCGCCTCGACAATCGCCTGGCTTGTCTCAACATTCCCGCCCGCAACCGCAGCGCCGGGATATGGATCCAGCACGCTTCCCTTCCGTAAATTGATATTCACCGGCTCAAGAAGACCCGATGTTACCGGCGTGTCCGGCGGGAGAAAAAGCCGCAATGTATAAATTACCGCCGACCTGACTATCGCGGGAACCGCGTTCAGGCATCCGGGATGCCGGTCGGACGATTTTGTTAAATCGATTTCAAGCTGTAGCTTTGGGTCATGAATGAGTTTCACACGGCAGTCGATCACAGCGCCCGGCTCGCCGGGAATCTCATCCAGCCTGCATTCCGCGTGTCCCGATCCGGGTTCCATATTTGCAAGAAACGACTCAAGCACTCTCGCAGAATGATCGATAAGCGCTCCGGCTTCATTTCGGATTTGCCCGATACCACGATTGACTGCAAGTTCCCTCAGACGTTTCAACCCGATTGCGCCTGCCGCAAGCTGCGCGCGAAGGTCACCGGACCGCTCCACCGGCTGCCGCGAATGACCGGCGAGATTATCGACAACCTCCTCAACTATCTCTCCCTTTCTCAAGATATGCGTCGGAGGGATAACAAGACCTTCCTCGTCGAGCACTTTCGAGAGTGGAAGGCTTCCCGGCGCGATTCCCCCGACATCCGCATGATGCGCGCGGACTCCGAGATAAAACTCCGGGGTATCGGAACTGCTGAGATATGCGGGAAAAATAACGGTTAGATCGGGAAGGTGCGTGCCCCCGGAGTATGGATCGTTCAGAAGGATCGCGTCGCCCGGCTGTATGGCGATATTCTCAATCGCGGCACGGCATGACGTGTCCATGCTTCCAAGATGGACCGGAATATGCGCCGCCCCGCACACCAGCGCTCCGGATGAATTGAAAAGCGCGCAGGAATAGTCGCGGCGCTCCTTGATATTCTGACTGAACGCTCCATGCCGAAGCGACTCGCCCATCTCATCGAGAAACGCCTCGACCAGCGCGCGAAAAATCGCCAACTGCGAAAGTGCGATTATGTCGTTGTCATCCGTCATTCAATCTTATGCTTATCTATTTATTTTTCAGGTCCCACAGTCGTGCCGTCCGACCCGGTCAGGTCCACCGTCGCGACCCGCGAGAGCTGCCCGTCCTGCGCGTACTCGTAGCGAATCTCAAACTGCGGACGGTCGGAATCATCCGCGTTCGGATAAATCACCCTGTCATGATAGGCTCACTGAAAGTAAGTTTTATAGCTATGTGCTGATTATTCTGTTGATATTAGAATTATAGCTTCCTCAACAGCGGACAGCATTTCATTATCAAACCCCTCACTATTTCCTTGATCCATTAAAGATTCCAGTTCTGGTAGGGCAATTCTTGCTTCTGGTCCAAATACTCCTAATATATATGCAGCCCAAACTCGCATATTTGGGTCCGCGTCCGAAAGTGTTTTTATCAATATTTCAACAACTTGGGGGGACGGACCAATTCTTTGCAACTCGCATAGAGCGAGGTGCCTTAAGATATCATTCTCATCAAGAATAGACTCTCGCAAAAGGGCAACTGATCGTGAATCACCTATTCTAATTAATGCCATTAGGGCAGAGGAGCGAGCGCAGCTAGACGATACGTTCGTAAAGCAGTCCTCAATAATTCGAAACATCTCTACCTGCTCCCACCCCATTGTGTATAACGCATAGGTGAAAGGCATCGTGTGAAGACCAAACTCATCGTTGTCCATCGCAGTTATGAGGTTGTCGATTACCTCTTGGTCCCCTGGTTCAGCCACAGACCCGAGCGCGAAGGCTGCATAACTGACAACAAGGACGTCTGCTCCATCTAATGACTCAAGTAGCGCCAGCTTGACTTCCTCTGAACGAGGTTGAATCTCTTCCAGGGTTTGACAAGCGACCATCCCTAGCCCGCCAGGGGAGTCCAGAGCTTCTAGAATTAAAGGAACTGCTTCCGCGGCTTCGGGACCAATCGCGCCAAGGCCGATGAGTGCATCGCCAGTGAGCAGCAGAGCATCCGAATCTTTGGGGGCAGGGGAATTTAATCCTTCTCGTAATGCTGACATCAATGGCTCAGCTGCCTCTGCCCCAATTTCCTTTATGATTCTAGGTGCATATAGTGTAAGCCTTTTATGGTTAGCCCATGGTGATTCCAGCAAAGCTGGGATCGACTCTTCTCCCATTTCCACTAGTCCATTATATGCCTCTACTCTGTCTGTTGCGCTGTCTGCATCTAGCTGAAGCACCAGTTGCCTGGCATAATCAGGTTGAAGGCAGCCGAAATTGCAGAAAGCACAATATGTCTGGGCTGCTAATAGAAGCGTAGCTAATAAAACATTAGTGTTCATTGTCTGGTGTCCTCGTTTCCTTGTTATAGTTGTGACCTAATGAAGTGCGTATGAAATCCCAACTTAAACATCCCCCCAACATTCCGGATGCAATGCCCACTCATCTTGGCAAAACTTCGTCGCCCAGCCACAACATGTCACACATCTATAAAAATGATACCATGGGCAATACTCACAGCGGATCAGGCAGTTGGCCTCTTCGTTGGTGCAAGCATTTGTATTTCGACAGAAATCTCGGCAGCTGGGCCAGTTGAATTCAAAGCAGGGCGGACACCACTCCTCCATCCAACTCCCTTCCCATCCCTCTGGTACAAGAGGATCATCTGGTAGCAAATCACATGGGTCAATTGGAACCCCTTGTATCTTTTGCATACAGGGATCCGGTCTGCAAAATTGGCCCGAGGATGGGTCGGTCTTCCTGCCACATACTAAATCAGTACAGGTATACGATTTCCCTTCCTCTTTGCATGGATCGTATGTAATGGAGCATAGCAACATCCCAGGGCCATCAGGGCATCCACATATTGCCTTCCATAAGTCGCCCTCACCCTTCAGATAGCAAGTATCGGACAAATATTCCCGGCAGCTTTCACAAGTGCAATGATACTTTTTCCAACTTTCACCACCACCATTCCCGTCAGGTCTACCTATTCTGGGGAATCTAGGAGGTTCAATCGAACGAATATCGATTCCTCCATTTCCTTCACCCAAAGGCACACCAAGACCGCCGCCTCCGGGTTCTCCGCCGGGACTGTACGGACCATTACCTTGTCTACTTGTGAACATTCTCAGTGTAGGTAAATAATGCCGACCTCCCATGCAGACCAGCGGGTCGGAGAAGAAATCGGGTTCCGGGATGAAGACTTCGATGCCGTATCTCTCCACATATCCGTATCCCTGGCCGAATTGCATTCCGATGCTTATTAATTCCCAGTCGCCTTTCCATAACGTGTCGCCCTGCGCGTCGCGGTCGAACCGGTTTGCGGTAGTGCTGGTTCCCTTGAAAACCTGCGCGCCCGGACGTCCGGATTCATCGAGGTAATACGCAACGCAGTCCTCCTCCTCGCCGGGAATCTTCCAGCGCATCATCCCGGTTTGACCGTAGAGCAGATCGAGTTCAATACCGCCGAACGCAACAACAGGCGACGGGTCATCATCATACGTATATGAAAGTATCTGCGCTGATTGATTGCCATCATAAACAAATCTTGAAAAATAGCCCGACCATGTCGCGCCGCTCTTTGTCCATCGCTGCCACACGCGACCCAGCCCGTCGTAGCGAAGGTGCATGACATTATTGCCCATAGTGCCGTTCGTGTAGGTCATAAGCCGGTTCTTGCGATCGTAGGTGAATTCCCAGTTCCCTCGACCCGGCGGATACGGAGTGCCTCCCGCCGTGAACGAGAGCGATTTCGTTTCGGTAAGATTGTTATTTGTATCATACGTATACGAACCTGATGTCGATGTCGTCAGCACCCCGTTCGTATAGGTCGAATCCGTCAATTGATACCCGCGCGCGTACTCCCGCTCCTCATAATACAGCATGCCGCGATCGTCGCGCCACGTCTCCTTCGTCACGTTCCCGCCGAGATCGTATTCCCTCTGAACGTCCTTCATCAGCGTGAACATGACCTGGCTCGCGGGCGTTTCGGAATCCCACTTCATGTATCGCTCGCGTGTCATCCGGCCCATCCCGTCGTACGCGAAGTCGGCGGAATAATTTATAGACGAATCCTGCATCTGATTTTCACGTATCACCTTTCGCGCGACCCGCCCCACCTCGTCATATTCGCATTCTACCACATATTTCTCGGGGCCGATCGTCGTATTAAGTCACTCATTCTATCTCAACAACCACATTCCCCTTCCTGTCCAAACGAGCCGTCGCGTCCGGCGGAAGATACAGAGTCGAGTGATAATCGATAATTAAAGCGGGTCCGGTGATGGGAGAATCAATCGGAATCCTGTACCGATCGTAAACCGGCGCGACCCGCCACGATCCATCCAGCCTGAGATTTGTATCATCGATCTTCGCAGCATCAATATGCCGATCGGCGGTCTCAACATCGGGAAATTCAAACGGCGGCGCGGGAAGCTCCCCTCGCACCCGGATTGAAACGATCTCGATATCCGCATCGTCATGGAGATATGTATACCTTTCGATGTACGCTTTCTCGAAATCCCTTCTGATACGCGACACGTCGATCTCATCCGCGAGCGGGATTTCCAGCGTATGGGTCTGGCCTCGATACCGGCATTCAAGAGTCGCAATAAAAATCGGCCCCTCAGTTTGCGGCCACTGTTCAAGCGTCTGAGCCAGATCACGGACAAGCTGATCCCTCGCGGACCTGATAATATCGACCGATTGATCGACCGGACGAATGATCGCGGTCTCGCACTCGGCGGAAACGGGCGCGAGCATAAGTCCAATTGCCGAGTAAACTCCCGCGGCATGGGGGTGAACCGCCTCGCGAAGCCCGAGCGATCTTGCGCATTCAACCGCGAAAAATGCTCCCGCCCCACCAAATGGAATAAGTGTGTAGGAAGCGTCCGGAAGGGCCGGATCGATTCCCCTTGCGATGGAGATTTTTCTGAGCGCTCCAGTCAGATGAACAATCGCCAATTCGAGAACGCCGTCGACTAATTTATCAACGCTCATGCCGTCAGGAGCGATCTTTTCAAGCGCATCGACCGAAGCTCTCCCATCGAGCTTGATATCTCCGCCAAGAAAATAATTCGGGACAAGCCGTCCGGACAGAAGCGCAACATCGCTGAGCGTCGCGGGTCCTCCATATCCATAACATGCCGGACCGGGCATCGCACCCGCGCTATCCGGACCCAGCGCGAGCATCCCGCCGGAGTCGATCTTCACAATCGATCCGCCGCCCGCCCCGATCGTGTGAATATCGATAGCCGGAAGCGGAACCGGAAGCCCGTCGATCGCAGCTTCACGCGTTCTCGGAAGGCGTCCCGCAAGAAGTGTGACATCCGTCGACGTCCCACCCATATCGAGAGCCAGAATCCTGTCGCGACCGGTTGCAAGCGCAGCCAACGCTCCACCGGCCGGACCGGAGAGCACGCAGATCGCGGGATTTTTCAGAACCTGGTCGGGAGATACAAGTCCGCCCGATGACGCCATCAATGCCAGGTCCGCCGGACATCTTCCCGACAGTTCAGCAAGATATTTTCCCAGGACCGGAGCAAGGTATGCGGTCAGCGCCGCAAGCGACCATCGCTCGTATTCCCTCGGATACGCAGCAAGTCCCGCCGACGGAAACGCGGGTATTCCGGTGTGATCCGTCAAAACCTGCGCGAGAATTCTTTCCGGTGACGGCTGCGTGGCTGAATGAAGAATGCCGACTGCGAGCGCCTTCGCGCCGGACCGCTTCAGATTTTCAACAAGCAAATGAAAGGACTCTTCATCTGGTGTCCCGATCTGATTTCCGTCGGCATCGAACCGGACATCGATCTCCAGAATTTCATCACGGCCCAGAAGCGGCTTCGGTCGCGACGGGGACAGCGAATTGAGTTGCTCCCGTTCACCACGGCCGATTTCAAGCACATCCCGAAATCCTTTCGTGACAACCATCCGGGCGGGTCCGCCATGACGAGCGAGAACGGCATTCGTTCCCACTGTCGTGCCGTGACATACAAGCGAGGACACAGCGGGGACTTTTTTCAATCCCTCAAGAACAGCCTCGGCTGGAGCGTCGGGACGCGATGGCACCTTGGACATTCCGAGACGTGCCCCGTCGCACCAGACGATGTCGGTGAATGTGCCACCGGTATCAATTCCAACTCTGAATATTCTTTTTTTCGACGGGACCATACCAACAGGATAGTAGCAGTCGTAATGGCCTGGTTCAATCCCAATAATTTTTATGAAACTGTGGACATAAAATAACGATAATAATAATAGGGAAAACATCTGATCGGAAACACTTATCTCCCGGGAGTTGGGATGGAAATAACCATGAAAATGGAGAGCCGTGAGCACGAGAACCTGATCATTTTCGACATTGATGGCGACTTTGACGCCCGTAGTGCCAGCAAGGCAAAGGAAAATATCCGGGCAACCATCCTTGAAGGCAATATCAATATAATCATCAACCTGGAAAATGTCTCCTATATCGATTCAGCAGGCCTTGGCACCCTGGTGAGCGCGCTCAAGACAGCGAAGGAAAACGGCGGTAACGTCTGGCTGACCGGTCTGAGCAATCAGGTTAAAATGGTGATCGAGCTGACGCGCCTTTATCACGTGTTCGATATATACGAAAATATCGACGAAGCATTAAACGATCTTGCGAATCCCGAACAATCGGAACCTGAAAAATGAATATCTTCTGCGAACAGGATGAATCGGTCACTGTGGTGACAATCGAAGGCGAGTTCTCCATCCCGGAGAGCAGCGGTTTCCATGAATTCCTCCTGAATCGCATCGAGAACGGTTCGCGCGATATCCTTATCGATTTCAACCTTGTCCCCTATGTCGACTCATCCGCAATAAGCATTCTCCTCTCGCTGCTTCAGGTCGCCCGAAATAAGGGCGGAGATATCCGGTTCGCCAGGTTAAATGAAAGAACGATCGGTGTCTTCAATCAGATCGGCCTGAATCATGTCTTCAGAAGTTTCGATTCGGTCGATGATGGAAAAAAGAGTTTCGCGCAGGCCGAACCAACGTAGAGATAATCAGGGCAGGAATCAGTTACCTAATTTTTCAGCACACCGTCATCCGGGAATAAAAAATTGGGAATTAAGAAAGATCCGGCACTCCATCCTTCAGGATGGGGGGTTTTTTTTACTGAAGCGGAGGAAAAGCCTGACCCCTCAGGCGTCTCAGAGGACTTTCGGGACTGAGAAGGAAATCAAGCATCGACTTGCCGAGATCACCGGCGGCAATCAGATTCTCACGAGACTGCCGTTCCGTCGATATCCGTACCAGGAATGAGATTATGCTGATAACAAGTACAATTATCAGCATCAGAAACGCGATGGTCCACGCCTGGGAATCTCCAATAATCAACGCGACAAGCAGTCCAAGAATCCCGAAAATAATCGCAAACGGTGGAATGATACGCAGCGGGTTGGTTTGTATCTGGCTTCTGCGCCTCAGGCTCTCAATGGTGACCTTGTAGGCGACCCTCAGTTTCGGATTGAACTTTGTCGCCTCGGTGAGAACGCTCGATAGAATGCTGGCGAGCGGGCCGGGTTCACCCTCAAGGATCAGGATCGCGCGCGGGAGGTCGCCAGTTTGAAGAGCGCCGATCACCTGCTCGTACAGGTTTTTCATTTCCTCTTCCCGCTGCCTTCGTCCCCTGAGAACCATAATCGCGGTCGCGGTCATCCAGGTCGACAGGAAGGCGAGAAGCGAAAACTCAATTGTAAACCATATGTTCACTTGTATGGATTCTACATGATTTTTGCTCTGATGAAAATTGAAAAATGAATGCCGGCAGGGATGCCAGCGCTACAGCCGGCATGGATGGGGCTGTTGAAAAAAGCACAATATTTCTCGATTTATAGTCATTATATAAATTTATGCCGCCCACAA